>CALGCG010000106.1 GCA_937884485.1 uncultured Bacteroidales bacterium | reverse complement strand
GAACTATATAAGAACTATATGAGAACGATATAGGAACTATATAAGAAGGGCCGAACAAGGGGCGAATCGGGGGCGAGTCGGAAGCAAGGAGGCCGGAGGGGGGAGGCGGTGGGCGCAGGAGGGTTGAATTTTATGTTTCCAAAGGGGGTATACATGCTTTTTTGACGGGCGTAGACGATGGGCAAAGAAAAAATATTGCGCTGGTTGCCAGTGAGATGAAGAAAAGTTTGAAAAAATATTTGGTCAATACGGAAAATGTTCGTACTTTTGCACTCGCTTTCGAAAGGGAAAGTGTCCGAAAAGGAACCAAAAGCATGCCGCATTCGTCTAGTGGTCCAGGACATCTGCCTCTCACGCAGAAGATCATCAGTTCGACTCTGATATGCGGTACGAAGAACCTCCCATGATTACGGGGAGGTTCCTTGTTTTATGCCGGCGAGACGCCGGCGCTCCAATTTCTAATTCATTATTTCCAAAATTTTCGTATCTTTGCAGTTGAATTATGGGACGCTATTTTATACATTTGGCCTATCATGGAGGTAGTTACCACGGATGGCAGACGCAACGGATTGCGACCGAAGTGGAGCGGACGGCCTCTTTGCAGCCGGGGGTGCCCACGGTGCAGGAGACGCTGGAGGGAGCCCTGTCGACGCTGCTGCGCGAGCAGATTGCGGTGGTAGGATGCGGGCGGACGGATACAGGCGTCCATGCCTCCGACTTCTACGCCCATTTCAACCTCGCTGCAGAAGGAGAGGATGGTCTGGACTGCGACAATCTTGCCTTCAAACTCAACAGCCTTCTCCCCCCTGACATTGCCATATTCGACATCTTCCCCGTGGCCGACAATGCCCATGCACGTTTCGACGCCGTGGCGAGGACCTACCAGTACCATGTGAGCGACCGCCGGCTGCCGTTCCGCCAGGGGCAGTATTGCAGGATATACTACCGTCCGGACATCGAGAAGATGAACGAGGCGGCGAGGGCGCTGATGGAGTATGAGGACTTCACCAGCTTCGCCAAGCTGCACACGCAGGTGAAGACCAACATCTGCCACCTGACAAAGGCCGAATGGACAGAGGAGCCCGACGGTTGGGTGTTCACAA
Source organism: uncultured Bacteroidales bacterium (assembly GCA_937884485.1). GTDB lineage: Bacteria > Bacteroidota > Bacteroidia > Bacteroidales > P3 > Colimorpha. The sequence goes on along the minus strand of CALGCG010000106.1, from coordinate 14,510 downwards.
TCAGGAGCAACCGCTTTTTGAGGAACATGGTGCGGAGTGTGACGGGGACGCTGCTGGACGTGGGACGCGGCAAGCTGAGCATCGAGGGGCTGCGCAAAATCATCGAGAAGAAGGACCGCTGCGCCGCCGGGACCAGCATGCCGGCGTGCGGGCTGTTTTTGACCAAGGTGGAATATTCTTATTTATGCCGGCGGGACGCCGGCGCTCCATGTTAAGTTTTTTTTTGTTATGAAATATATAGAAGTAAGTTTTACGATGGACGACACCGGCATGTTCCGCGACATGCTGGTGAGCGAGTTGGCCGAGGGGCCGTACGAGAGTTTCGTGGACACCAAGGACGGTGTGAAGGCCTACGTGCCCGCCGAGCAGTTCGACCGCCACTTCCTGGAGGTGACGGCGCAGACTTTCCCCCTGCCGCTGAAGTACACGGTGGCCGAGATGGAGGACCGCGACTGGAACGCCGAGTGGGAGAAGGGACACGAGGCTGTGCTGGTGAAGGCCGACAACGGCACAAGCATCTGGGTGCGTGCGCCGTTCCATCCGCACAGGAACGATGTGGACTATGAGCTTATCATTGAGCCGAAGATGAGTTTCGGCACCGCCCATCACCCCACCACCTACATGATGCTCTCCTATGTGGCCGAGCTGGACATGGTGGGGAAGAGGGTGCTGGACATGGGCTGCGGCACTGCCGTGCTGGGCATCCTGGCCAAGATGCGAGGGGCGCAGTATGTGATGGGTATCGACGTGGACGAGTGGGCCTATCGCAACGGGCTGGAGAACGCCGCGTCGAACGGTGTGGAGCTGGACCTGAGGCTCGGCGATGCTGGTTTGCTGGGTGTTGCCGGCGGGACGCCGGCGGTCCAGCCTTTCGACGTGATCATCGCCAATATCAACCGCAATATCCTGCTGCGCGACATGGAGGCCTATGCCCGTGTGCTGAAGGGTGGGGGAGTGCTGCTGCTCAGCGGCTTCTACGAGGCCGACGAGGGGGCGCTCATCGCCCGCGCCAACGAGCTGGGTATGACCTTCGAGCAGAAGAAAAACCGCGAGGGGTGGAGCGCGATTCAGTTAAGAGTTAAGAGTTAAGAGTTTGGGTTATGAAAGACAGTGTGGTTCAAAATAAGAGCTTTGATTTCGCGGTAGAGACAATCAAGATTTGCCAGTACCTTACCGAGGAACGGCATGAGTTTAACCTTTCGAAGCAATTGGTGCGAAGCAGTACAAGCATCGGCGCCAACATAAGAGAGGCCAGAAGGGCACAATCGACAGCTGATTTTGTGGCAAAGATGTCGATTTCACTGAAGGAAGCCGAGGAGTCGCGTTATTGGTATGAACTCTTGGCTGCATCGGACTATATTACGTCTGAGCAAGGCGAACGGATGGTTTTACAGTGCGATGAGATTGTGAAGATGTTGAGTTCGATAGTCAAGACCATGCGTGACAAACTCCAAAACTCATAACTCATAACTCTTAACTCTTAACTGCCATGATTGTTTGTATTGCTGAGAAACCATCGGTTGCGCGTGAGATAGCCAAGGTGCTGGGGGCCAATGCATCGCACGACGGCTACATGGAGGGCAACGGGTATCAGGTGACGTGGACCTTCGGCCATCTGTGCTGCCTGAAGGAGCCGCAGGACTACTGCGACCAATGGCGCCGTTGGAGCCTGGGGAGCCTGCCGATGATACCGCCGAGGTTCGGCATCAAACTGATTGAAAACCAAGGCTACGAGAAGCAGTTCAAGACCATCGAACGCCTGATGCAGGCCGCCGACGGCATCATCAACTGCGGCGATGCCGGGCAGGAGGGTGAGCTGATACAGCGGTGGGTGATGCAGAAGGCGAAGGCGAAGTGCCCGGTGCAGCGGCTGTGGGTCTCCTCGCTCACCGAGGACGCCATCCGCGAGGCCTTTGCCAACCTCAAGCCGCAGGACGAATACCAGAGCCTCTACGAGGCGGGCCTCTGCCGCGCCATCGGCGACTGGCTCCTCGGCATGAACGCCACCCGACTCTACACCATTCGCTTCGCGCAAGCCAAAGGGCAGGTGCTGAGCATCGGAAGAGTGCAGACTCCGACGCTGGCCATGATAGTCAAGCGCCACTTCGAAATCAAGAACTTTGTGCCGGAGAAGTACTGGGTGCTGTCGACGCTTTATCGTGGCGTAACGTTCAGTTCGACAAAAGGCAAAATCAAGAAGCCCGAAGAGGGACAGGCAGCCTTGGAGACCATCAGGGGCAAAGATTTCGAGGTGACCTCGATAGAGCAGAAGGCGGGAACAGAGGCGCCCCCGAGGCTGTTCGACCTGACGAGTCTGCAGGTGGAGTGCAACAAGAAGTTCTCCTTCTCGGCCGACGACACGCTGAAGCATATCCAGAGCCTGTACGAGAAGAAGTTGACCACTTATCCCCGAGTGGACACCACCTACCTCTCCGACGACATCTATCCCCGCTGCCCGTCGATCCTGCAGGGCATCCGCCCGTATGCGCCGCTGGTGCAGCCACTGATGGGCAAGAAACTGAAGAAGAACAAGAAGGTGTTCGACAGCAGCAAGGTGACGGACCACCACGCCATCATCCCGACGGGTACGGACCCATCGACGGTTGACTTGTCGCTGGCAGAGAAGCGGGTCTACGACCTGGTGGCCCGGAGGTTCATCGCGGTGTTCTATCCCGACTGCAAGTTCAGCACGACGACGGTCCTGGGTAGTGTTCAGTGTTCAGTGTTTAGTGGTCAGTCGGCTGACGCGCCGCAAGACTTAACACTTGACACTAAACAATCAACACTGGAATTCAAGGCTACGGGCAAGCAGATACTGGACGAGGGCTGGCGAGCTGTGTTCGGCGGGAAAAGCGAGCAGAGCGACGAGGGCGAGAAGGCCGACGACAAGGAACAGGTGCTGCCCGCCTTTGAGCAGGGCGAGAAGGGTCCGCACGAGCCGTTGCTGACCGAGAAGCAGACCACGCCCCCCAAGCCCTACACCGAGGCGACGCTGCTGCGGGCCATGGAGACGGCGGGCAAGACGGTGGAGAATGAGGAACTGCGCGATGCGATGAAGGCTAACGGCATCGGTCGGCCTTCGACACGTGCAGCCATCATCGAGACGCTGTACAAGAGAAACTATATCAACAAGGTGAGGAAGAGCCTGGAGCCTACGCCTACGGGCATTGCCCTGATTGGGGTGATACAGGAGGAATTGCTGAAGAGTGCAGAACTCACTGGTCAATGGGAGAAGAAGTTGCGCGACATTGAGGCACACAAATACGATTCGCACCAGTTCGTAGAGGAGTTGAAGCAAATGGTGTCGCAGATTGTCCAACAGGTGATGTCGGACGGCACCCGGAGACTGGTCTATCAATAAATTAGGAATTAGGAAATAGAAATTAGGAATTGGAAGGTCTCGCTTTATTCATTGTCGCTGGCAATCCAATTCCTAATTTCTAATTTCTAATTTCTAATTTCTAATCTCCAATCAGGAACACGGTGTTGCGCTTGTGCAGGTCGACCTTTCCCCTTTCCGTTTTCCATTTGGCGCAGGACATTGTGCGGATGTATTGTGTTGGCAGCGTCAGGTCGCAGGCCACGCAGACCAATGTCTGCGGGTTGAGGACAGCGCTTAGGGCTTCGAGCATCTGGTTGTTGCGATAGGGTGCTTCGATGAAGATTTGCGTCTCGTGAGTGCGCTGCACACGCTCCTCCAGACGGCGGATGGCGGCGGCTCGTGCGGAGCGGTCGACGGGCAGGTAGCCGTTGAAGGCAAAGCGCTGGCCGTTGAGGCCGCTGGCCATGAGTGCGAGCATGAGCGAGGAGGGGCCGACGAGCGGCACTACCTCGATGCCGCGACGCTGTGCCACCTTGGTGATCATCGCCCCGGGGTCGGCCACGCATGGGAGTCCGGCCTCGGAAAGCAGGCCGATGTCCTCGCCGCGGTCGATGGCGTCGAGGTAGCCGCCAATGGCCTCGCGGGGCGTGTGTTCGTTCAACTCAAGAAACGTTGTGTCGTCGATGGGGTGGGGGTAACCCGCCTTTTTGAGGAAGCGTCGTGCCGTACGCAACTCCTCCACAATGAATGTGCGGCAACCGGCCAGCAGTTCCAGGTTTGCTTGTGGCAACGAGGTTGCTATATCATCCGCGCCAATGGGCACGGGAAACAAAATGAGACGTCCTTTTTCCATGTGTCAGTTTCGGTTTTTCTTCAGTCGGTGTTTCGTGGGTAGTGGCCAGTGGCTTTTTGGGATGTTGGTGGCGAGCGTTGTGTGTATATGCAATAGATTGAGCATTAGTTGTATATCGCTTGTGAGAGGACTTTTTGCTGTCCTTCAGTCCTTTTGCAAAGATACGTAATTTTTTTGTGATTGCAGACAATAAAAAATACATTTCTGTGTTTTAATGAAGAAAAAAAAAGCTAACGAAACTTATTAATCTGTATAATATGAAAAAAATAGTTCTTGCCGTTGCCGTAGCCCTTTTACCAATGATGCAATCCTGCAATGCACAGACGGAAAAGCCCTCGTCTCAGCCCATCAGCAATGCTGCCGTACAGCAAAGCAACAATGTGCCGAGGCGCCCACTTCAAATTGCTGATTTTACCGATGTTGCTGCCGCCACGATTGACGGCGTGGTGCATATCAAGACGGAGATGACGCAGTTGACGCCGTTATACCAGTCCTTCTTTGGTTTTATTATCCAGCAGGGAGTGCAGAGGCAGGTGTACAGTGCGTATGGTTCGGGTGTTATAGTCACTTCCGACGGCTACATCCTTACCAACAACCACGTTGTGCAAGATGCAGAGCGCATCACGGTAACCCTGAACGACCGGCGCGAACTGCCCGCCAAACTGGTGGGTACGGATCCTGCGACAGACCTGGCAGTAATCAAGGTGGAATCCAAGGGACTTACCTATATCCCGTTCGGAAACAGCGATATGGTGAGGGTCGGCGAGCCGGTGCTGGCAATTGGCAACCCGTTCAACCTTACATCGACTGTAACGTCGGGTATTATCAGTGCGAAGGCCCGGAATATGCACATTATAGATAATCCGCGCAGCAACGAGACCCCCTTGGAGTCCTTCCTGCAGACGGATGCAGCCGTCAATTCAGGCAACAGTGGTGGCGCATTGGTGAATTCGCGTGCAGAACTTATCGGCATTGTTACCGCCATTGCATCAGGCAACAGCGGCAATTACATCGGCTACTCGTTTGCCATACCGGCGAACTTGGCGGTGAAAGTTGCGGGAGACCTGCAGCACTACGGTTATGTGCAGCGTGGTTATCTTGGAGTTCAGGTCACCGAGGTCGATGCCAATGTGGCCCGCCAGACGGGGGCACGTGACGTGAAGGGACTCTATGTGGCCGTGGTGAACAAGGGTGGAGCCGCCGACCATGCGGGTCTGCGCCAGGGCGACATTATTCTGCGTGTGGCTGGCAAAGAGGTAAACACCTTTGCCGAGATGATGGAGGAATTGGGACTCTTCAATCCTGGAGACGAGGTTGATGTGGATTATGTACGCGACAGCCATTCGAACACTGTTCGTGTAAAACTGCTTAATTACAAAGGAAATACCGATATTATCCGCAAGTGACACTTGAGGACAAATACAATGAGATGACGCATGAGCCGGTGAGGAGGCTTGTGTGCAAGATGGCGGTGCCGACGATCATTGCGATGGTGACGACGGCACTGTACAATGTGGCGGACGCGGCTTTTGTGGGACGCCTGTCGACGGAGGGCACAGCAGGAATAGGCATCTCATTTGCGTATATGACGTTCATCCAGGCGCTTGGATTTTTCTTTGGCCACGGGAGCGGCAATCATATTTCGAGAGCCCTTGGGGCAAAGGATTACGGATCGGCATCGGTGGTGGCTACGGTGGGTTTTGTGACGCCAATGCTACTGGGTGCCGCAGCAGCACTTGTGTGCCTGCCAAATCTAAGTTGGCTGAGCAGGTTGCTGGGGGCGCCGGAGGAAGTGGTTCCGTATGCGAACGACTACCTGCGATATATTGTCATGGCGACGCCGTTCATGATGTCGGCGCTGACACTTAACAACCAGTTGAGACTGCAGGGAAACGCGCGATTCGGTATGGTGGGTATCGTCAGCGGTGCCATCCTCAACATCGCCCTCGACCCGCTGTTCATTTTCACTTTCGACATGGGAGTGCGTGGGGCGTCGCTGGCCACAGCGGTGAGCCAGATGTGCTCGTGGGGATTATTGTTGTATGGTACGTTCCGACCTGAAAGTGTGCATATAAAACTGTATGACTTCAAGCCAAGCTGGAAGGTCTATTATGAAATATTCCGAGGTGGATTGCCATCGCTTTTCCGCCAGGTGTTCAACTGTGCTGCTGCTGTCAGCCTCAACTATTGTGCAGCCCTCTACGCAGCCCCTGGAGAGGAGGCGTCGGCGGTAGCTGCGTTCGCGGTGGTGACACGTATCATGATGTTTGCATTCAGTGTTGTGTTGGGTTTCTGCCAGGGGTTCCAGCCGGTGTGTGGGTTCAATTATGGGGCGAAACTTTATGACCGCGTGCGGGAATCCTGGCTCTTTGCTGTCACTGTCGGTACGGTCTTCCTGTTAGTCATTTCGGCCATCGGGTTTGCTTTCGCGCCGCAGATTGTGGCGTTGTTCCGTGCCGAAGATCCTGCGCTGATAGCCATTGGCGCTGCAACGCTGCGTTGGCAGTGTGCGGCTTTCCCGCTTGTGGCCCTTTTCACCGCCACAGGGATGCTCTTTCAGAATATTCGCATGACAGGGCCTGCAACGTTGCTGAGCATCTGCCGCAACGGACTGTTTTTCCTGCCGGCACTTCTGTTGCTGCCGATGTGGTTGGGAATGCAGGGAGTGCAGATGTCGCAGGCGGTGGCTGACGTGCTGACGTTTGTGCTGGCGGTGCCGTATGCGGTGTGGATCAACGGGAAGCTGAAGAGGATGAGTAGGGGAGTTGCTGAGTGACTGAGTGGCAGAGTGGGGGAGTGATGAGTTATTTTTTCCGATTTATCGGAATTTTTTTGTATCTTTGCAATTGCTATAAAAAGTATATATACAATAATGGAAGAGAACGAAAAAGATATTATTCAGGAAGTTACCAGCGAGGAATACAAGTGGGGCTTCACCACGGATATTGCCACGGAGACCATACGCAAGGGTTTGGACGAGGAGGTGGTGCGTTTGATCTCGCAGAAAAAGGGCGAGCCGGAGTGGCTGCTGGAGTTCAGGCAGGAGGCGTTCCGCCGCTGGCAGAAGATGAAGGAGCCGGACTGGGCACACCTGGAGTACGAGACGCCCAACTATCAGGACATTATCTACTTCGCCGCCCCGAAGCAGGAGAAGAAGAAAAGCATGGACGAGGTGGATCCAGAACTGCTGGCAACCTTCGACAAGCTGGGCATCCCGCTGCGCGAGCGCGAGGTACTGGCGGGAGTGGAGAGTGCTGCAGGCGTGGCCTACGACGCCATCATGGACTCGGTAAGCGTGAAAACCACGAGCCAGAAGGCGCTGGAGGAGAAGGGCATCATCTTCATGCCGATCAGCGAGGCGGTGCAGAAGCACCCCGACCTCGTGCGCAAGTACCTCGGCAGCGTCGTCCCTTCCACCGACAACTTCTTCGCCGCCCTCAACAGCGCCGTCTTCAGCGACGGCTCGTTCTGCTACATTCCCAAGGGTGTGCGTTGCCCGATGGAGCTCTCGTCGTACTTCCGTATCAACGCCAAGGGTACAGGCCAGTTCGAGCGCACACTGATTGTGGCCGACGAGGGTGCTTACGTGAGCTACATGGAAGGTTGCACGGCTCCGCAACGCGACGAGAACCAGCTGCACGCCGCCATTGTGGAGATTGTGGTGATGAAGGATGCGGAGGTGAAGTACAGCACGGTGCAGAACTGGTATCCGGGCGACAAGGAGGGCAAGGGCGGCATCTACAACTTCGTCACCAAGCGCGGCATCTGCAAGGGCAGCCACTCGAAGCTGAGCTGGACGCAGGTGGAGACGGGCAGCGCGGTGACGTGGAAGTACCCGAGCTGCATCCTGCAGGGCGACGACTCGACGGCGGAGTTCTACAGCGTGGCCGTCACGAACAACTACCAGCAGGCGGACACGGGCACGAAGATGATACATGTGGGCAAGAACACGCGTTCGACCATCATGAGCAAGGGCATCAGTGCCGGACGGAGCCACAACAGCTACCGTGGATTGGTGCAGATAGGCAAGGGTGCGGACAACGCCCGCAACTACTCGCAGTGCGACAGCCTGCTGCTGGGTGACCAGTGCGGTGCCCACACGTGGCCCTACATCAAGGCCGACAACCACACCGCCATTCTGGAGCACGAGGCTACGACGAGCAAGATCAGCGAGGACCAGCTCTTCTACTGCCAGCAGCGCGGCATCAGCCCGGAGAGCGCCGTGGGCCTCATTGTGAACGGCTACGCCAAGGATGTGCTCAAAAAGCTGCCGATGGAGTTCGCCGTGGAGGCGCAGAAGCTGCTGAGTATATCACTGGAAGGAAGCGTGGGTTAGAATAAAAAATTTAGAGTTATGAAATCTGGTGCTTGCATATTGCTTTTTTTGCTTGTGTTGTTGTCATCGTGTGTCAACAAGATAAACGATGGGCAGTATCTGATGAAGAACTACCGTTTTGTTGACAGTGCATTGGAGCGGCAGTTGACGGATGCTGTTGAGGCGATGGATGTGCCGGACAGTGTGATGTTGGTGCTGGCACAGTATGATTATGACTGGACATCGCAGATAAGATCCGTGGGTATAGGTACATTCCATCCAGAGTATCATTATGGATCGGATATCCGGAGTTGCATGATGCGGATGGACGGTGTGACGGAAATTGCAGGGCACAAATGCCTGGTTTCAGTGTACCATCTTCCGCTGGAAGAGACGGCAGGGTCGACATTGGTTACCATCAGGGACAGTCTGGATGATGAGATCGAGATGCTACAGATGGAGGATAATCATTTCTTTTTTCTGGACACCACGGGACGCGTAGTGGGAGACAGTCCCATCTACGATAAGTTGGAATTCTTTTTCGACAATGCGTTTAAGGTTGTTGAGAACGAACCGGAGTTTCCTGGTGGGCAGGACTCGCTACAGGCTTTTATGGAACGCAACCTGCGCAATCCACGGCAGGTGGAGGGGAAGGTGTATGTACAGTTTATTGTGGAGCGTAACGGACGGATGACGAACCTCGAAGTGTTGCGAGGCATAGACGAAGAGACCGACGAGGAGGCATTGAGAGTGATGCGATTGATGCCACGCTGGATGCCTGGACGCCAGCGCGACAAAATTACCCGTGTGTGGGTACATTATCCAGTCAAGTTCAGCCCTACAGAACAATGACATACAAACTGACAACTGAAGAGATGCACCGGCTGACGGTGGAGGAGTTTCGCGAGAGCGCGAAGCTGCCGCTGACGGGGGTGCTGGACAATGTGCGGAGTCAGAACAACATTGGGTCGGTGTTCCGTACGGCGGATGCCTTCCGCGTGGAGCACATAGCGCTCTGCGGCATCTGCTCGACGCCGCCGCACCGCGAGATACACAAGACGGCCCTCGGGGCGGAGGAGAGCGTGGAGTGGAGCTACCACGAGGACACGGTGGAGTGTGTCAGAGCTTTGAAAGAACGTGGCTATAAAGTGTATGCAGTGGAGATTGCGCATGAGAGCATTCGGGTCGACGACCTGAAGGCCGTCGCGCTCGACAAGGTGGCCATCGTCTTCGGCAACGAGATTGAGGGGGTGCAGGAGGAGGTGATGGAGCTGTGCGACGGGGCACTGGAGATACCGCAGGAGGGGACGAAGCACTCGCTGAATGTGAGCTGCGCCGCCGCCATCGTGATGTGGGAGATGTATAAACAGTTAAGAGTTAGGAGTTAAGAGCTATGACAAAAGAAGAACGCATAGAGAAAGCCCGTGCGCTGCACAAGCAGGGCTGCAACTGCTGCCAGGCAGTGGTGATGGCATGGGCCGACAAGCTGCCGATACGGGCCGAGGACGCCATGAATGTGGCCGCACCCTTCGGTCGCGGCCTCTCGGGCTGCCGCGAGGTCTGCGGCTGCGTCAGCGGTATGGCCATGGTGTGTGGTCTCACGGGACACGCCGCCGACACCCGCACCCTCATAGAACGCTTCCGTGAAACAGAGGGCGACATCGTCTGCGGTCGACTGCTGCAAATGGGCAAACGCCCATGCAATACCATGATCGGCGACGCTGCCGGTCTGCTTTCCGAGATAATCAATTAACCCAAACAATCAATAATTATGAAGAAGACACTGTTGATTCTTATGTTCTTCGCACTTGCAGGAACGTTGACAGCCCAGGAAATAGAGTTTCGAATGGGCGAAAAGACAAACAAGAAAGCCTATCAGGCGTCGATGATAAAGATTGCCGAGGGAACGCAGGAAGGCCAGTTGCTCGTCGTGGAACCGAATCTGAATGCTTTAGCCGTGGGTGGCTACACCACCAAATCGGTGAAGTCCTTGAAAGTGAGACTGTGCGACATGGATTGGAACGACATCAAGAGTGTCACCATTCCCAACACCAAGAAGTACGGCGTCAGAAGTGCGTTCCGTTCTGGCAACCATCTACACACTATCATTAGCAGCAACGCAGACAATAAGTTGAGTGTACGCCATGTCTCCATTGACGCCCAAAACTTGGATGTGGTCGACGACCAACTGCTGGTGGACAAGCCGGTTGAGGATGATGACGAGTACTACGTGTGGACGGTCACCTCTCCCGACAGCCAGTATCACGCTGTGATCTACGCCGTGTGGGGCCATAAGGAGAACCAAGCCGTAGCAATGCTCTTCGACCGCGACATGAAGAAGCTCTGGGAACGCTCGTTGTTCTACAGCGATGTTTTCAATGTCATCGTCACCAACAGTGGAACCGTCGTCACCGTGCGCACAGGTATGGTGGAAGACAACAAGGATATCACCGTTTTCCGTGTGCAGATGGTCAATGCCGCTGGCGAGAAACATGGCGAGTATATCCTCAATGCCGATGTGAGCGACGTGGCTCTGCTCAATGCCGATGACCACCGCGTGTTGGCCACCGCCCTCGAAGGCAAGGGGGGCTACGGCACGCTGCGTTTCGGCACACTCGGCAACCGCCAGTATACGGGTCTCTGGGGCCTGGTATTCGACCTTGAAAGTCAACAGATAGCTATCGCCAACCGCCACCCCTTCACCGACGACGAGTTGCTGACCCTAAACAATGAAGACGCCGGAGACAAGGTTACAGACCATTCTATCTACTTCGTCCGCAAGGTCGACGACTGCTCCACGCCGCAGGGTGGGGCGGCGCTCTACCAACACGCGTGGCAAGTCAAAACACGAAACCAGCACGGCATGACCCAGAGTGAGACTGTGCATAGCCAGGGCATCCTGGTTGTGCAGGCCACTATGGACGGCATTCTCACCATTAACCGCCTGCCGCAGAACAACCAGAATGCCAACTGGCCAAAAGTGGGTGCCGACATCTTCGCTCACGGCAACCATGTCTATGTCGTTACCAACGAGTCGAAGGAAGAATCGGACGAGTACACCCCCGACAAACATGCCAAACGCAGCAAGAACCTGATAATGGCCAACCTGGCGGTGGCAGTCTACTGGTTCACCCCTGATGGGCAAGGGGCCAAGAAGGTGGTGGAGCGCGAGCGCAAGGCTCTGTTGGAGACGCCGCTCTTCGCCGCCTCGGACAACAGTTTCTACTTCCTTTCCACCGGTGGGCTCCGTCCTCACATCAGTATGATTAAACTGCCTTCTGCAAAATGACCAAACGCAAGATAATCAACGACCCCGTCTACGACGGATTCCTCTCCATCGACGACCCTGTGATACTGCAGGTTATCGAACATCCGTGGTTCCAGCGCCAGCGGCGCATCAAGCAGCTGGGGCTGACCTATCTGGTATATCCCGGAGCCATGCACACCCGCTTCAGCCACATGCTCGGCGCTCTCAATCTGATGGGCCGGGCGCTCGATGTGTTGCGCCAGAAGGGCGTACCTGTCACCGACGAGGAGTGCCGCGGGGCCAAGCTGGCCATCCTGCTGCACGACATCGGCCACGGTCCCTTCTCGCATACCTCGGAACGGGTGCTTGTCAACGTGCCGCATGAAGAAATCACCTTGATGATGATGCAGCGCATCAACGATGAGATGCACGGGGCGTTGGACACTGCCATAGAGATATTCGCCGACCGCTACCACAAGCATTTCCTGCACCAGCTGGTGAGCAGCCAGCTCGACATGGACCGCCTCGACTACCTGGGGCGCGACAGCTATTTCACCGGTGTGAGCGAGGGCATCGTCGGCACCGACCGCATTATCTCGATGCTGAATGTACACAACGACGAGCTGGTGGTCGACGAGAAGGGCATCTACAGCGTCGAGAAGTTCATCATTTCCCGACGCTTGATGTACTGGCAGGTATACATGCACAAGACCGTCATCGCCGCCGACCAGCTGCTGCTCAACATCCTGCGGCGGGCACGCGAACTTGACCCGTCGGTCTTTCGTCTCGACCCCCATGCCGCCGATTTCCTCGACCGCTTCGCCCAAATCGACGACGACGACATCATGGTGGCCGTCAAGCAATGGCAGCGCTCTGACGACGAGGTGCTGCGGACACTCTGCAACAATCTCGTCAACCGCCACCTGCCGGCCATCCGCATCAGCAATGCGCCCTTCGAGAATGTCGAGTGCGACTACTTCCACGGCACCGGCGAGCTGCACAACCGCTCCTACGATTTTGCCGACCAGGAGATAAAGGTACTGTACAAAGACGGCCGCTGCGTGGACATCAGCGAAGCCAGCGACCAGCTGGACCGCCATTTTCTTGAGAAACAGGTGACCAAGTACTATTATTATCACCCCAAAAAACACTGATTATGAAACATGTAATATTGCTGTTGGTTTGTATGTTGGTAATTGGGGAGGCAAGTTCCCAATCATTATTCGAAGGCGTGGTGACTTATCGCATATCGATGGGCGGCGCGTCGGCTTCGACCTACACCACTTACTACCGTGCCGGTGACGAGCTGACCGATATGCCGCAGAGCAAGATGAAGACGCTCTACCTATGCAAAGAGAAGACGATATACAGCGTGATGGGCATGATGGGAAAGCCTATTGTCTCCAGCCGCAGTTTCGACCCCGACACGATGGAGATGCCGCTCTTCGATGTGGCCGAAGGTATAGAAGTTATTGCGGGGCACCGCTGCATCCGGGTGAGCTACGAGGGTGGTGGCGCATCCGTCAGCGTACAGACCACCGTATGGCTCGACACATCCTACCATATCCCGTTCCACTATGGCCTCGACGACGATATCCCTTACGGCCTGGCTGTACGTACCGAGAGTAAAATGAATATGAAAGGACAGGTAATGGAGACTGTTAGCGAACTGGTCTCCGTGGTGGCTGGAGAAGTGGAGGACGCACTCTTTGCTGCGCCAGGAACGGAAGGCTCCGTGTGGGTGTCCCTCGACACCGATGGCAAGCCTGTCTTGAGAGGCGACACTACAGGCATCTTTGCTCCTGCCCAGTCAGAGTTGATTACGGAGATGGACTCTATAGGCTTCCGCGCCACTATTGCCCGCGGCAAGACCGTCTGCATATTCACCGCCGTATGGTGTGGTCCATGTCGACTGATGTACCCTCGGCTGGAGGCTGTTGCTAAACGCCTTGGCAGCGGCTATCGATTTCTCAAGGTGGATATCGACAGCAACCCCACCATCGCTCGCGAATACGGTTGCATGACCATTCCCGTCGTCATCCTGTTTGAGGACGGCAGGGAACTGCGCCGCATCACCTCCGCCGTCTACCAGGAAGAAGATATCTACCGATTTATCACCAAAGGAGATTAAGCATATAATAATTGAGATATGAAAGTCCATTTTATAGCCATCGGCGGTTCGGCCATGCATAACCTGGCCATCGCCCTCTGCCAGAAAGGAATTACCGTCACGGGAAGTGACGACGAGATATTTGACCCGGCCAAGAGCCGCTTGGAGAAATACGGCCTATTGCCTGCCGAGTTCGGCTGGCACCCGGAGCGCATTACACCCGACCTCGACGCCATCGTCCTCGGCATGCACGCCCGCATCGACAACCCCGAGCTGCTGCGAGCCCAGGAGTTGGGACTGAAAATCTACAGCTACCCGGAATACCTCTACGAGCAGAGCAAGGACAAACTACGCATCGTCATCGGCGGCAGCCACGGAAAGACCACCACCACGGCCATGATACTCCATGTGCTGGCCCACTGCGGCATCGAGGCCGACTACATGGTCGGCGCCCAGCTCAAGGGCTTCGACGTCATGGTGCGCCTCTCCCATACCGCCAAGGTGATGGTCATCGAGGGCGACGAGTACCTGACCTCACCCATCGACCGCCGCCCCAAATTCCACCTCTACCACCCCAATGTCGCCATCATCACCGGCATCGAGTGGGACCACATCAACGTCTTCCCGACCTTCGACATCTACCGCGAGCAGTTTGCCAAATTC
>CALGCG010000105.1 GCA_937884485.1 uncultured Bacteroidales bacterium | reverse complement strand
ATCTGGTTTTCGTATGCTTTTGGTGCAAACTGCATCACCGTCTTCTGCTTGTTGACGTCGGCAGTCACCACGGCACGCGACGGACCATTGATGATGTAGTCCTCGTTATCCATCGACACGAAGATGTCACCGCTCAGCGATACTGATGTGCGGCTGATGACCGAACCAGTATTCGCGCCGAGCGTTTCCAATTGTGCGAGCGTAACTTGTAGGAAGTTCTGTTCGGTGCTGTCGTCGGCACAGGTGAAATACACGTCCTTGCCTTGTGTCCGACATGTCCATCCCCAGAAGGTGCATACGTCTTCGAGGATTTGGTACATTGAATATTTAGCACTGACAACGCCGTCGCTGTCGGTGCTGTGGAAGTTCTTCCAGTCTACCTTCGTTTGCAGCCACGTCCTCGCGTCCGCACCGCCCTGGAAGTAGATGTTGTCAAACTCTACGATGCCTGTAGTCTGAGCGGCTGACAATATAGTCCATAAAAGATAGGCAAAGCTCTTCGTGTTACGTTCCAAAACGCTGGGCTCCTTTGCATCCAGCACACTCAGTGGACAGATGACAGGGTACTCACGTTCCTGAGTACCGCCATAGAGCTCACCGCTAAATGTCTGCGTCTGGATGTACCCCTGCCAAACGACAGTACTTCCATCCATCAGCGCGACAGGCATACCGAAGGCAGTCAGCGGCACAAGACCCTTCCACCAGTCGGCAGACAGTGCATTGCCGTTGGCATCCTTTCCGTCGTCAACGATGCGAAGATAGCCCGACTGCGTGCGGATGGGCGTGAACATATCCTCGTCGTCGTCCTCTTGCGTCACGAATGGCTGTGCCGCACCTTTCAGTGCGACGTCGTCATTGCCGGATCCAATGTTCACCGTGTACACCGTCCCAGCACGAAGTGATTTAAAACTTATAGTGTAATCTGCCATTTTTACCTCTTTTACTATTCAGATAAAAATGGGCTATAGGTTTACCAACGGGCAAACCGCCGTGTGTGTGTCCGTATTAGTCCGTGTTAATCCGATGCAAAAAGAGCCGACGCACCCCTTCGAAGGCGTCGGCTCGATGAATAAAAAACTTTAAAATTTTGAGTATTAATGAGACCATCATAATGATGGTTCACACTGCCTCACGGCAGCTTATTTCTTACTTTTAGCGCAAAGCGGATGCCGCAATACAATGCGAACAGCCCCAGCGCAATAAAGAGTATCGTCCCTATTCTTACCCGCCAACGCTCAAACCACGTCAGCGTCTTTGTCTTCTCCGTGGTCTTTTCAATGTAAACGGTGTCGGCCTTGCTCATATACACGGTGTCGGTCTTCAGGCGTTCGCGCCATTCGGTCTTCCATCGGTCCTTGATGACGTACACCGTATCACCCTGCGTCCATCGTTCCACCCATACAGAGTCGCGAATGTGGATTGAGTCATGTTGCATGTGGTTCTGGTAAACGGTATCTGTCCGCACCTTTTCCACGATGACTTCCTTCGTCGTCGTACACCCGTGGCACAATGCGGCAATGATGATCAGCACCACCATCGCCACTACGAACAGCACTCCATGTATGCAACCGGACTGTTGCCGTTCCTTGATGCTCATGCCCTTATATGGGTCAAATCCCGTTTGTCTCCAGGGCTCATTCGGGTCATTGAAATCCATCATAGTCATTTCGTTTTTAGTTTTTACTCTCTGCACATATATCGCGTTTTCGCGCTATGGGTTTACTTTATGTCGCGTAACCGACGGATCATCCGCGACCGCCGCTCACACTTCGCCTTGTAACAAAGGCAAAGGTAGCGATGGCAGAAATGCCGCACGCCACCCCACCGTTCATCATGCGCCGCGCAACCGGCGCAAACGTACCGGCGTGCTACCATTGCTTAATTCCGTATAGATTTTCGAGTGCATGTGATAATTCTATAATGCACTTCGGTCCCATATACTTGAACTTCTCGAACCTTACACGACCAACGGCTAAGAGTTGGCCGACGGTCTCGATGTTATTGGCCTTGGCGATATTGAGGAATCGTATGCCGTGGCCACTCTTTATATGGCCCCATCCTGGATTTTCTCTCTTAAGTCTATTACTTTCAGCGATAGCTATGCGTTCCATTTCGTTGTACACGGTATCCCTTAGCAGATCGTTCTCGTAGTCTTTCGGCTGTGGTTCCAGCTTTGCAAGCCGTCCTTTCAGTTCGTCTCGCTCTTGCTCAATCTTTATGTACTCGTCGCGTAATTTTTCACTCCATTCCATGTGCTCATCGTACTTGGCTTTCAGTTTCTCCAGTTCCGAGCCTTCATCCTTCCATTGCGTCGCTTGTGCCGCATTGGTATATATGACCGCTTCCACATGTTCGATGACGAAGTATTGCGGCTGCTGTTGCTGGTTGCCCCAGCGCGAAGGCCAGACTTCCACTTGTGCCCTGTCTTTGACATGGCTGACTTGTAGCGTTTCTGAATCATTGATGAAGCGGTCGCCGTTTGCTGTCTTGATAATAATCATAGTTCTTTTGGTTTACAATTTGTGAATCAGTAAGAAATTGAAATAAAAGTCGTGTGCAAATTGCTCCACGCTGTCAACGTCCATCAACTTGTCGTCGGTAATTTCGAGGTCGATGCGCTCATACTCATGGTTGCTTGTCAGTATGAGCGGAGTGATGCCCATTGTATCTTCCTGCGGCACTGGAATCTCGATGCGATGGTTGCGGCGGTCCCACACCAAAAATATGACCTGATAGCCTGGTGAACTCTCTCCGTCCTCGTCTTCAGTATGGGCAAAGCCCTTGTAGAAGTACCACGACTCATTGTGAATCGTGCCGGAGTGGTTGTACTGCTTATAGCCTTTCTTTCTGATGACCTCTCTGAATTGGTCGTATTGTTCTACTGTCATAGTTCCTTTGTTTTAATGCTTCTTTGTATTTCTTCAGACTATATCCGAGAATATCAAACGATGCGTTCTTTGCCGCTATTTCGATCGGATGCAATCTGCGTCTTTTTCTCATAGTTCCTTATTCTTTCTAATTCTTTCAATATTGGAAAAGATGGGAAATTTTGGGGGAATTTCCCATCTTCACTCTTTACTTCTCCACCCTCCCCTCGCTCCAGTCGAAGCAATACAGCGCGTCGAGCAGGCCGTGTATCGGGTCTATCTTCCCCAGGTGTCCGTTGCCCTTGACGATGCGGCGGATTGGTGGGTCGCCCTTGCTCTCCACTGCCGCGTTGCCGAAGCACCAGGGCCACAGGGGATTGTCCGAGAAGTGCATCCACTCGTCTTTGCCCAGCATCTTCTCCTCCATCTCGCCGATGCGGGGGTTCTGCGTCATGCTGGTCTGACTGACGGGTATCACCATCCTTTGAATCAGGTCGGCGATGTCCTTGGCCGAGATGTTGGGGTTGCGCTTCTGGAAGAGGGTCTGAAGCCACGCCTTCAGGTTGTTGATAGGCGTGACGCTCTGCGCGGGGTCGTAGCCGAAGTGGTAGATGTTGATGCCCTTCTCCACCAGTTCCGCGATGCGGTTGATGGCGTAGGTGCTGTCAAAGACCTCACCGGGGCAGACGTGCAACCATCCCTGGCGCACCCATTCCTCGTACATCGGGCGGTTCGGGCTTTCCTTCATGGTTTTTTCAAGCACCCAGCAGTCGGTATCGACGAAGAAACGCCCCTGCATCGTGTTCGACGGCAACCAATCCACGGCCATATAGGTGAGTGCGAAGAGGTCGTCACCGGAAGAAAAATCCATGCCACAGAACACATGCCACCGCTCGCGGCCTTGCTCGTCGATAAACTGGCAATCGTCGATGCGCCTGCCATCGGTCTTCTGAAGCAAGCGGATGCGGTCGCCCGTGATCCACTTCGTCACCTTCCCGCTCGAGTACACATTAAACAGCTTGGCAATCACCTCGCCCGTGTCGCCGTCGCGCTGCGCCTTGGCTATCTGGTCGTCGTAGAACTGGTGCTGCACGATGACTCCCAGCATCGGGTTCACCTTATGGCGCACGGTCTTGTTCGTCAGCAGGTATTGCTCCTCGCGCTGCCATGCGTCCGGCTCCAGCAGCAGCGTCATCGTGCGGTCGTCGGTCAGCACGGGCTGCACCTCGCCCTTGGCAATGCTCTGCTCGCGCTCCAGCATTCCGTGAAGGCCGTCGAGTATCTGGATGAACGGCCCCTCGGTGATGCGTCCTGCCGAGGTCATCGTCACGCTCAGCGGTTCGCGGCGCGGTCCCATCGACGACTCAATCACGTCCACCAGCATCTTCATGTCGCTCTTGCCGTTGGCGTAGGGTGCCGCTCCGAACTCGTCCTTCAGACAGAGCTGGGCGAACCATCCGTCCTTGAACTTGCCGCCTGCCGTCATGGGTCGGATGCTGGCGGTCGAAATCTCGCTGTACTTGTCACGCCACGCCGCCAGGCTCTCGGTCAGTCGGAAACGGTTCTCGGTGTCGAGACCGCTCAGCAGGTACTTGATGCGGCGGAAGATGATTTTCGCCTGATCCTCGGAGTTGGCACAGCAGAAGCCCTCCATGTTGTAGTCCTCGAACAGCATGAACTCCATGCCGATGAAGCCACCGAATCCCGTCTTGTCAATCTTGCGCGAGCCGGTCAGCGTGAAGTCGGTGCACAGTCGGCGATAGTCCCAGATGGTGCCGTCCTTCTCGCGCTCGGTGCGCAGCAGTTGGGGCTTCGAACCGGCGGGCATCTGCGTGTCAATCCATGCGTAGAAGCCGTAGATGCTGGCGAGGGCGAACACCTGGAACGGTGCCCAGCGATACACCTGCCCACCGGCGATACCGGGGCATTTCAGTCCACCGCTGATGTGTCGCCACGCCTGCCCGTCCTGCCGCCACTCGCCCTCGCGCAGTCGGATCACCGTCTGCACCTTCTTCGTGTTGAAGTTGTATGTGTCGAGGCACCGCAGGAACTTCGCCGCGCCCAGCAGCTCATACAGTCCGTGCCAGTCGTTTGGGTCGTCCAAGCGTGCCGACGAGTGCTCCAGCAGGTCCTCGAAATACATACGCAGTCGCATGTCGATGCCCTCGCAGACGTTCTCCATGCCGCGGTAGCGTTTCGTCAGCAGGTCGATGGCCTCCTGCTTCTTTTGCAAAGATTCTTGTGTTATGTCTGTCATAAATGTTAAGTTGAAAATGAAGAGGGGGAGAATTGGCTACCAGCTGAGGATATTCAGCCGATTGAGTGTTTCAAAGTATGGAGAGAATAATTCACGGAACTCTTCAGACATCCGCTTATTCTCCACGTACTCTTTCACAGCCTTGCCTCGCTGTTCGTCGGGCATGTCCATGAACTCCATTAATCGGTCTATCCAATCTTTCTGTGCTGCAAGTTTCTCTTTCAGTTGTTCGTTCTCGTCGTGTAGGTCAGCAAGCCGTTTGGTTGCGTCCATATAATTGTCCCAACGGTCGCTTGCAAGTTTTTTAAGCCGCTCGATTTCGTCCCTGTACTTCGCAGCCATCTGCTTGCGGACTTCCTCACGTATCTCGTTTGGCTTTTTCGCTTTGGTCATACGTCAGTCCTCCTTCGCATCTACGATAAACGGATATAGGCCAAACAGCGGGAATGAATAGCCGCGAGTGTGCAATCGGTAGGTCTTGCCTTCTTTCAGAGTACCAAAAACCGTTGACGACATGATGCCGCTTGGCTCAATCTGCATCGTGCCTTTGTCGGTGCCTACAAGGTAGGTGTAAGATGTACTCACATCTCCACTCTTACCACCTCCGCTGACGTTCTGCTGAGTGGTTATCGACTGTACCGTAGCAACGACGGTATCTTCGTGGGTGTACTGAATGGCAACGGATATGCCTACAATCAGCAAAAAGACGATGAGCAAACATCCGTTGAATCCAATCGCCTTGAAAAACTTACCTCTTAATTGTCCTTTGTACTTCATAGTTCCTTGATAATTTTAATTACTCTTTATTCATTTTTATTTGCATACGTTCTATTTGTGCTGCGATTTCTTCACCGCTGATATAAGCACGTGGAGATACGAGGTGCCGAAGCAACTC
>CALGCG010000104.1 GCA_937884485.1 uncultured Bacteroidales bacterium | reverse complement strand
GAACTATATAAGAACTATATGAGAACGATATAGGAACTATATAAGAACGGCCGAACAAGGGGCGAAGAGGGGGCGAAGCGGGGGCGGGGCGGAGGCGGTTTTTTTGGGTGAAAAGGCGCTATTTTGGGTGAACGACGCGGCGGTTGGGTGAACGGCGCACCGCTTTTTAGGGAAGAAAAAGTTTGTCCGTGTGCGGAATTTTTTGTATATTTGCACTGGAAAATTTTTTCGGCATGGAGACTACAGACCACATTTACAACCCTTTTGTTGTTTGCAAGGCTGCTGCGGGGTCGGGCAAGACTTTCAATCTTGTGAAGGAATACCTCCGTCTGGCCATGGCCGGCGGGCCGGGCCATGTGGGAGGCCGTTTCAGGAGCATTCTGGCCATCACCTTCACCAACAAGGCCGCCAACGAGATGAAAACGCGCATCATGGACGAGCTGACGGCGATTTCCGAGCATGGCACCGAGCCAGCTCCCGAGGGTACGGATATGGGCGCCATGCTGCTGGATGTCATCAATATAGACCGCTACAAGACCCATCAGCCGCCGCTGACCGACGCCGACCTGCGCCAAATGGCCGGGGAGCTTCGCAGCGCCATTCTCCACCGCTACAGCGACCTGTCGGTGTGCACGATAGACAGCTTCATGAACCGCGTGGTGCGCACCTTCGCCCACGACCTGGAGCAGCCCGTCAATTTCGAGGTGATGATTGAGCGGGAGGACCTTATAGAGCATGCCGTCAGCGGCTTGATGTCGCTCGTGGGCACCCCCGGCAACGAATGCCTTACCAGCATGCTGGAGCGCTACGCGGCGAGCAGGATGGAGGAGGAGAAGTCGTTCGACATCGTGTTCGGTCTCACCGAGCTGGCCAAGCAGCTCTTTTCCGAGAACACGGACGTCTACCTGACCATGCTTTCGAGCTACAAGCTTGAGGATTATATGGAGATGCACGAGCAGTATGTCAAGTATTGCGACGACTATATCACACGTGTTGAGAAGCTTGGGGACAAAGCCATGGGCCTGCTCGCCAGCATCGGCATGATTGCCAAAGACTGCTTCTACGGCCAGAGGGGATTCTATGGCTTTTTCGACAAGGCGAAGCACTTCCGCAACACGCTGAATCGCGAGCTGACGGTGTTGCCCAACAGCTATGTGGTGAGTGTGTTCGAGGCGGAGGACTATTGCGGCGACAAGCTCTGCAAGCCGAAAACCTCCTTCCCCGGCGTCGACAGCATCGCGACTCCCCTGCGGGAGGTCTACTTCAATCTCAAGGAACAGCTCGACGGTCCGCTGATCGACTACAATACGTGCAAGCTGCTCCTGGGCAAGATGTTCGAGATGGCCTTGCTCGGCGAGCTGAACCGCCAGATGCGGCTCTATGCCCGCGAGAACGAAGTGGTGCACCTCTCCGAGTTCAACCGCCTCATCAACAACGTTGTGCAGGAAGAACCCGCCCCCTTCATCTACGAGCGCCTGGGCAGCCGCTACCATCATTTCCTGATCGACGAGTTCCAGGACACCTCGGTGCTGCAGTGGCAGAATCTGGTGCCGCTGCTGGAAAACGGCGTGTCCGAGGGGCAGAAGTCGCTCGTTGTGGGCGACGGCAAGCAGTCCATCTACCGCTTCCGCCAGGGCGATGTGCGCCAGTTCGTGGCCCTGCCGCGGGTGGAGGGCATGGCGCATCATGGCAGCACGCTCTCCAACCCGGGCAACTACAGCTTCGACATGCTGGATACCAATTTCCGCACCGCCGACAAGGTGGTGGAATTCAACAACGAGTTCTTCTCCTGGCTGGTGCGTGGCAGGTATGCCGACAACGAGCTGGCCCGGCGCATCTACCTCGGCCCCGGGGGCGACAGCGAGCGCGGCAAGGAGGAACTGAGGCAGCAGCTGAACAAAAAGAGTCCGGAACGTCCCCAGGGCTATGTCGGCATCTCCTTTGTCGACCCTGAGGCCGAGGACGCCATCTGCCAGCGCGTGCTGGAGATTATCGACCGCCTGGTGAACGAGCAGGGCTACCAGCCTCGCCACATCATGATTCTGGCGCGCTACAAGCAGCAGCTGGCCGCCATAGGCTCCTACCTGCTGGAGCACAGCGCTTACGAGCAGAGCTCGGCGGAGTCGTTCTACCTCCGCAACAGCCATGTGGTGATGACCCTCGTGGCGGCGCTGCGCTACCTGCACGACGGCAGCAATCGTGTGGCCGCCGCCGAGTTGATGTACCGCCTGCAAGGGCTGGGGGTCATCGGGGGGTTCCACGAGGAGGCCTTCTTGCCCAAAGGCACGGTGGACCTGCACGCCGCCCTGTCGGCCGAGGGCATCGATTTCAACACCGGCCGCCTGCTCTCGATGAGCCTCTACGACTGCTGCGAGGACCTGCTGCGCACCCTGCGCCTCGACGGCATGGATGTGGCCTATGTGGCCTCGCTGCTCAACCGCGCCGCCGCGTTTTCGTCGCGGCACAACCAGAGCCTCGGCGAATTCCTGGACTGGTTCGACGCCCATCCCAAGGTCTCGGCGGCCTCGTCGGAGGAGGGCAATGCCATACGCCTGATGACCATCCACAAGGCCAAGGGCCTCCAGGCGCCGGTGGTCATCTGCCCCTTTTTCCCCACGGAAGAGCGGGACATCAAAGTGTGGGTCGACGCCGCCAAGGGTTTCAACCCCGGCGGGAAAGTGCTGCCCGCGGCCTACGTCACGCTGGGCGCCTCCAAGCCTACACGCTTCGATTCCGACCGGATGGCCGAACAGGCGGCCACCGCGGTCGACGACCTTAACATATTATATGTAGCGTTCACACGTCCTGAGGAGCAACTCTTCGTTGTATGCCCCGAACCGGGGGGCAAGACGGGCTATGCCGCCATGCTGAAGGACTACCTGGACGATCCCGAAACGAAGAAAGAATTCGGCGACCCCGATTTCAAACATGTGGAAAAGAAAAAGAAAAAGGCGCGCTTCGAGGTCGAAGGGGCGTACGTGCAGCGGCTGGGCTATTCCGACTGGAGCAAGAAGGTGAAGATAGCGCCTCCGTCGGACCATGTCCTGGCGCCCATGCTGGAGGAGCGCGTGCGTTTCGGCATCCATGCCCATGCCCTGCTGGCCTCCATAGACTCTGCCGGCTCGGATGTCGATGCCGTCGTCGACGCCTTCGCCGAAAAGGAGCGGGTGGACGCCGTCGAGTGCGACAAGCTGAGGGCACTGGTGCACGACGTGCTGACCAATCCCGCCACGGCGCGTTTCTTCGACCCCGCCTATGGTCACAAGAACGAGTGCGACCTTACCGACGGCAGCGACACAGGTCGCCCCGACCGTGTGGTTTTCGCCCCCGACGAAACATGGGTCGTGGATTTCAAGACCGGCGCTGATGACGAAGCGGAATACAACGACCAGGTGCGCCGATACTGCCGTGCGGTTTCCAGCATGGGCTATCCCAACGTCAGTGGATGGTTGCTCTTCTTGCAGCCTTCGGTGCATGTGCGTCAGGTACCCCTCGAAGCGGGTGTTTGAAAAATTTTTAACAAAAAAATGTTTGTAATTTAATTTTTTTTCGTATTTTAGCGGTGTGAAACAAAGGGGGGTAAAAAGCCCCGAAATGACAATAAACAATTAAATAACAATAATATGGAACTCAAGAAAAATCCCAAAGCCGACCTCGAAAAACGCAGAGGTCTCTATCTGGAGATAGGTTTGGTGGTGATTCTTGCAGCCTCCTTGGTCGCCTTCGAAGTGAAGTCCTACGATTCGGACGAGTCCACGGCCTTTGTGCGCGAGGTGGTCGAAGAGCCGGAAGAGATTATCATCCAGACCGACATCCAGGAACCGCCACCCCCTCCGCCACCAGAGGTGCCCGAGGTGACCACCGTCATCAACGTCGTTGAAAACGACCAGGAAATCAAGAATGAACTGGTTGTCGACGCTGGCCTCAACGAGGATACCAAGAACATCGCCATCGCCCCTGTCATTGTGGAAGAGGAAGAGGAAGTGAAAGAGGAAGAGATTTTCACCGTGGTGGAGAATGAGCCGGAATTCCCCGGTGGTATGGAAGCCCTGTACAAGTATCTTGCACAGAACATCAAGTACCCCCAGCTGGCTCGCGAAAACGGCATCACCGGCAAGGTGTACGTCACCTTCGTTGTGGAGAAAGACGGTACTATCGCCAACCCCAAGATTCTGCGTGACATTGGCGGCGGCTGCGGTGCCGAAGCTATCCGCGTCGTCAAGGCCATGCCCAAGTGGTCTCCCGGAAAACAGCGTGGTAAAGCTGTGCGTGTGCAGTTCAACCTGCCCGTCAACTTCAACCTCAAGTAAACAACCAAGCATCTGCTTGAAAACAAACAATTCTGGAGCAGCAGTGTCATTAGGTCTGCTGCTCCATTTTTTTGCTTATGATTAGCGTCAACAACCTCTCGGTGCAGTTCACCGGCACCAACCTCTTCGACCACGTCACCTTCAACATCGGCGACCACGACCGCATAGGCCTCGTCGGCATGAACGGCGCCGGCAAGTCCACCCTCCTCAAGATCCTCTGCGGATGGCAGGAGCCCGAAAGCGGCACCATCGTCATGGCCGCGGGCCAGACCGTGGGTTACCTGCCGCAGGAAATGGTGCCCGACAGCATCGGCACCGTGCTGGAGGAGGCCCTCACGGCCTTCGACCAGCTGGACATCCTTGAAAAAGAGCAGGAACGGCTGACGGCCGAGATTGCCGAGCGCACGGACTATGACAGCTCAGAATACACGCGTCTGCTGGAACGCCACAACGATGTCACCGAGCACCTGGCCATGCTGGGCGGCGGCCGCCGCCAGGAGCAGGCCGAGAAGGTGCTGCTGGGCCTGGGCTTCAAGCACTCTGACTTCGACCGCCCCGTGGCGGTGTTCAGCGGAGGATGGCAGATGCGTGTCGAACTGGCCAAGCTGCTGCTGCGCCACCCCGACTTCCTGCTCCTCGACGAGCCTACGAACCATCTTGACATCGTATCCATCCAGTGGCTGGAGAACTACCTCGGCAGCTACAGCGGCGCCGTGGTGCTCGTCAGCCACGACCGCACCTTCCTCGACAACATCACCCGTCGCACCATCGAGATCACCGCCGGACGAATATATGATTACAAGTGCCCCTACTCGGAGTATGTGGTGCAAATGCAGGAGCGCCGAGCCAGCCAGATGGCCCAGCTCACCAACCAACAACGCCAGGTGGCGCAAATCGAGGCTTTCATCGAGCGCTTCCGCTACAAGGCCACCAAGTCCAAGCAGGTGCAGAGCCGCATCAAGATGCTGGAGCGCATGGAGACCATCAAGGTCGACGAGGTGAGCACCGAGAGCATCCACTTCCAGTTCCCCCCGGCACCGCACAGCGGCAAAATCGTCGTCGAGGCGCAGCACCTGGGCAAGGCCTACGGCGACAACCAGGTGTTCGACGGGGTCGACTTCCTGCTCACCGCCGGCAAGAAAGTGGCCTTTGTGGGCCGTAACGGCGAGGGTAAGAGTACGATGGCAAAGATTATCGTGGGTGACATACACGACTACACCGGCACTTTCCGCCTCGGCGCAGGTGTCGCCCTGGGCTACTACGCCCAGAACCAGGCCGCCATGCTCAACCTCGACCGCACAGTGTTCGAAACCATCGACGACATCGCCCAGGGCGACATACGTCCCAAGATACGCAATATCCTGGGCAGCTTCCTCTTCTCCGACGACGACATCGACAAGAAGGTCAAGGTGCTCAGCGGTGGCGAGAAGGCCCGTCTGGCCTTGGCCAAACTGCTGCTCACGCCGAGCAACCTCCTGGTTCTCGACGAGCCCACCAACCACCTGGACATGAATTCCAAGGACATCCTCAAGAACGCCCTCCTGCAGTACACCGGCACCCTCATCGTGGTCAGCCACGACCGCGATTTCCTTAGCGGCCTCACCGACGAGCTCTATGAGTTCCGCGACGGCGCGGTGCACGAGTTCAAGGGCGACATCATGGAGTTCCTCGAAACGCAGAATGCCCCGAATGAGGCTGCCGCCCAGAGCGCACCGTCCACACAGAAGAGTAGCTCCGCCGGCAAGGCTGCCTATGAGCAGAGCCGTGAGCGCGAACGTGAGCGGCGCAAGTTGCAGAACGTCGTCAAGCAAAAGGAGCAGGAGATTGAAGCCCTCGAGGCCGAGATTGCCGCCAAGGACACCATCCTGGCCACCGGCGAAGCCCAGACCCCCGATTTCTACAAGGCCTACCAATCCCTCAAAGACCAGTTGGAGCAGAAGATGAGCGAGTGGGAAGAGGCTGTGATAGCGGCGGAAGAATAAACGCAGAGCGGGCAACCCGATTGGGTTGCCCGCTTTTTTTTATATCGCCTCGCCGGCGGCGTGGCCGGTGCTGAAGGCTATCTGCAGGTTGTAGCCGCCGGTAAGGGCATCCACATCCAACAGCTCGCCTGCCACGTAGAGGCCGGAGATGAGCTTGCTTTCCATGGTGGCGGGGGCGATCTCCTTGACGCTGACGCCGCCGCGGGTGACCACGGCTTCGGACAGGGGCCGGGTGCCGGAGATGGGGATCTGCAAGGCTTTGGTGCGCTCCACCAGCGCCATGCGGCCCTCCTTGGTGAGCTCGCAGGCAGGGGTTGTCCAGCCAAGGGCGCAGAGCTGGGCCATGGTCTCGGCCAGTCGGGACGGGAACAATCCGCACAGCACCGTGCCCAGCTGTTTCTTGCCGGCTTCGGCCACATCCCGCAGGATGCGGGCTTCCAGCTGCTCGGCGGTGAGGCCGGGCTTCAGATCCAGGGTCAGACGCACCTCATCGGGGGCCAGCTCGGCCATATAGGCTGACGCGCTGAGCACCAGCGGCCCGGTGATGCCGAAATGGGTGAAGAGCATCTCGCCCAGATCGGTGTACAGCTTCTTTTTGCCCGCTTGCAGGGTCAGACGTACATTGCGCAGGCTCAGGCCCTGCAGGGCGGTGACCCACGGAGCATCGCTGGTGAGCGGGATCAGGGTGGGCAGGCCGGGATAGACCGTGTGGCCCAGCTGACGCAGCCACGCAAAGCCGTCGCCGGTGGAGCCGGTGGTGGGGTAGCTCATGCCGCCGGTGGCCACGATG
>CALGCG010000103.1 GCA_937884485.1 uncultured Bacteroidales bacterium | reverse complement strand
GCTTCCGCGAATGTGGCGCGGGACGCTCTGTGTTCATCGACAAGGACAACCGGCTCGTGGGTGGCAACAAGGCGCAGAAGGGCTTCAAGGCTGCGGGCAAGAAGCGAGTGGTGATAGTTGATTCCGACCCTGACACGCTGGTGGCTGTCCAGAGCATAGGTTTGAGCGTTCCCGACAAACGGGAAGCGGCGTAAGCCTAAGGGCAAAAAGAACACGAATTGAACGAAATTAAATAAAAGGAACTATGAACGTAAAGAAATTCAAGAGATTTAAGAATGGCATCGTCTATGCCTTGGCATTGGACGATGGCAAACTGATTGAGACCACGGACACGTTTCTGCCCTACTATACAAAGGATGCGATAGGCAGGAAGCAGAACAAGTTGGACGATGAGAACCTTGGCGACCGCACGGAGCGTTGGATGATTGGAGTTTCGACCATGAGCGGGTGCCCTGTCGGGTGCAAGTTCTGTGCTACGGGCAACATGAAGCAGCGATGGCGCAACCTGACTGCCGACGAGATTGTGGCGCAGGTGGACTTTGCCGTTGAACGGGCAGGATGCAACCCAGCCGACGCGAAGGAGTTCAAGATAAACTACACGCGGATGGGTGAGCCGTTCCTGAACATCGAGGCAGTGAAAGAGGCTATCCGCAGAATCACGGAGAAGTGGCCGAACACACACCACTATGTTTCGACCATCGGAGTGCGTGGCAGTGACTTCTCGTTTGTCGAGGGCAACGTGACGCTGCAAATCAGCCTTCACAGCTTCGACGAGGAACACCGCGACTGGCTGATACCTTACAAGCGCAAGATGAGCATCGAGGAACTTGGTCAGATTCGCACCAAGAGCAATCTGAAGACTACCATCAACATGACGCTGGTAAACTCCGACGACTTCGACGCTGAGAAGCTGCGCAGGTATTTCGACCCTCAGTATTTCTTCGTGAAGCTGTCGCCCATCAATCCTAACGAGGTGTCGGAGAAGAACGGATGCGGCAAGGGTGTTGTGGAAGGTGTAAATCTTGTATGACTATGGGACACAGAAAAGACATATTCCGCTACCGCATCATCACCAACCTGAATTGCAACATGAACGAGAGCACGGGGCCTAATGGCAACTGCTACTTCTGCTATCAGAAGATGAAGGCTCCGCTGACGCTCGACATTGACAAGTGTCGCGACACGATGCGGAAGATTGGTGTGCTGAAACGCGCCACCATCATGGGAGGCGAGGCGATGCTGAACCGCCAACTGACGGACATTATACGGCTGACCCGTGAGCATGTGACCAACGACGTTTGCCTGGTGACCAACGGCATACTGATGAACGAACAACGGGCAAGGCAGATGGCAGAGGCAGGACTGACGGAGGTAGCCATCAGCGTGTCGTCGCTGGAGCAATACCAGCGCAGACGTGAGGCGGCTATGGCTTGCAAGTCGGTCATCTGGAACACCCGCATCAACATTCCCAAGTGCCGCGAGAGCACTGGCGACAAGTTGGTTGAACTGCTGGAGCATGTACTGACAGACGGGTTCTATTGCATCGTCTGTGAGGACTTGCAAGGTCGTTACGGCGACTTCGACTTTCAGCAGAAGATGAACACCGTGAAGATCAAGGACGATGGTTACGGCTTCTACGACTATATGTGGAACGGCCACCAGTTCGGTGTCTTCGGCAACTATTCCAAGTACAACGACTGCGACATCATTATCACACCGCTGGGCAACTTCTGCAACTGGGAGAAGTATTGCGCCAGGGTGGAGAATATGGAACTATCGAGAAAGGAAAGCACCTGTGACAGAGACAAGATTGAAGGTTGACTTCGGCTGCGGTTACAATCCGCTGCCAGGTTACAAGAAATGCGACGTGACCACCAGCCCTACGCTCGACTATCAGTACGACGGGCAGGACAGCATCATCGGACTGGAGCCGCACAGCGTCGATGTGTTCAATGTGCGCAACGTCATCCACCACCTGCCCGACATCCGGCGAACGGTGCGCTGTCTGCGTCGCTACACCAAGCAGGGCGGCAAGGTCATCATCACCGACTGCGACGCTGCCCACTTTGCCGCCAACGTGTTTCTCGACCGCCTTTGGTACAGATTCGTAAACAATGAGCAGGAGATATTCATTTCAGCCGCTTGGAGAGACTACCTCACCATCATGCGTGAGGAAGGCTTCGTGTGCTGCCACCAATCCAACGACGGACTGAAAGATAAAACAGTATGGACCCTTAAAATGAATTGAAGTATGGAAGCAATCAAATCCGCACTTGAAAGCATGGGTTACGACTACGCCGTAGCCATCGCAACCAAGGCAGAGATTGAGAGCGGTGCCGCTTGCGGTCAGCTCGCCATCGTCTGCGAAGGTTAAACCGACATCGGAGAGTGAGGAGTAATTCTTCACTCTCCAAACCCATAAAAACAATTAAGACATCATGTTTGAAAAAGTGAACCCATGCCACCCGGACAAGGTGGCGGACAGGATAGCAGGGGCAATCGTTGACCTCTGCTACACTAAGAGCCGGAATCCGAAAGTGGCC
Organism: uncultured Bacteroidales bacterium; assembly: GCA_937884485.1. Taxonomy (GTDB): domain Bacteria; phylum Bacteroidota; class Bacteroidia; order Bacteroidales; family P3; genus Colimorpha. The sequence continues at coordinate 49 of CALGCG010000103.1, read as the reverse complement.
TGTGAGGTGCTTATCGGTCACGGAGAGTGTACGCTCCAGATTGAGACGA
>CALGCG010000102.1 GCA_937884485.1 uncultured Bacteroidales bacterium | reverse complement strand
CGTCGAGCAGCCCCTGCAGACCGGCATCAAGGCCATCGACTCGATGATCCCCATCGGCCGTGGCCAGCGCGAGCTCATCATCGGCGACCGCCAGACCGGCAAGACCGCCATCGCCATCGACACCATCATCAACCAGCGCGGCAACTACGAGGCCGGCAAGCCCGTGTACTGCATCTATGTGGCCTGCGGCCAGAAAGGCAGCACCGTGGCCAACCTGGTGAAGAACCTCGAGGAGAAGGGCGCCATGGCCTACAGCATCGTTGTGGCCGCCACGGCCTCCGACCCCGCCGCCATGCAGTTCTACGCCCCCTTTGCCGGCGCCGCCATCGGCGAATACTTCCGCGACACGGGGCGCGACGCCCTGGTCATCTACGACGACCTCTCGAAGCAGGCCGTGGCCTACCGCGAGGTCTCGCTGCTGCTGCGTCGCCCGCCGGGACGCGAAGCCTACCCCGGCGACGTGTTCTACCTGCACAGCCGCCTCCTGGAGCGTGCCGCCCGCATCATCCAGAACGACCAAATAGCCGCCCAGATGAACGACCTGCCCGCCTCGCTGCAGGGCAAGGTGAAAGGCGGTGGCTCGCTGACGGCCCTGCCCATCATCGAAACCCAGGCAGGCGACGTCTCGGCCTACATCCCGACCAACGTCATCTCCATCACCGACGGCCAGATTTTCCTGGAGACCAACCTCTTCAACAGCGGCGTGCGCCCGGCCATCAACGTGGGTATCTCGGTGAGCCGCGTGGGCGGCAAAGCCCAGATCAAGAGCATGAAGAAGATTGCCGGCACGCTGAAGATAGACCAGGCCCAGTACCGCGAGCTGGAGGCCTTCTCCAAGTTCGGCTCCGACCTCGACGCCGCCACCAAGGCCGTGCTCGACAAAGGCGCCCGCAACGTGGAGGTGCTCAAGCAGCCGCAGTACTCGCCCATGCCCGTCGAAGAGCAGGTGGCCATCATCTACTGCGGCACCAACGGACTGCTGCAGAAGGTGCCCGTGGACAAGGTGCGCGCTTTCGAGAAAGAGTTCCTCTTCCAGATGCGCAGCCAGCACGCCCCCGTGCTCGAGAACCTCAAGGCCGGCAAGCTGGTGGACAGCGACCTGGCCGAGATGAAGACCGTGGCCCTCGACCTGGCCGAGAGATACAAATAAGGAAAGGCTGAAGAATGGCTAATTTAAAAGAAGTCAGAACGCGCATAGCCTCCGTGAGCTCGACGCAGCAGATCACCTCCGCCATGAAGATGGTCTCCGCCGCCAAGTTCCGCCGGGCCCAGAACGCCATCATAGGCATGAGGCCCTACGCCGCGCAGCTGGACGAGATAGTGACCGACATCGACACCGGCGGCGAAGCGCTGACCCCCTACCACGCCGTGCGGCCGATGAAGACCGTGCTGCTGGTGGTGGTGACGTCGAACAAGGGCCTCTGCGGAGCCTTCAACAGCAACGTCATCAAGCAGGCCAACGCCCGCATCGAGCACTACAAAGCCCTGCTGCCCGAAGACGGCGAACTGCGCGTGTTGTCCATCGGCAAGAAATCGTCCGAGCTCCTCGTGCGCCGCAAAGACATCAACCTCACGGTGAACGACGACCTGCTCGACAACGCCACCTTCGACGCTGTGGCCGAGGTGGCCGACAGCATCATGACAGCCTTTGCCGCCAAGGAGATAGACCACGTGGAGGTGGTGTACAACCAGTTCAAGAACTCCCTCTCCCAGGTGCTCTCCACCGACCAGCTGTTGCCCGTGGCACCCACCGAGGCCGCACAAGCCAAGGGTCCCGCCGGCATGAAGAACGACTACATCTACGAACCCTCCAAGGAGGACATCGTGCGCAGCATGGTGCCCCTGATGCTTAGGTCGACCTTCTACCGCATGGTGCTCGACTCGCTGGCCTCCGAACACGGAGCCCGCATGACAGCCATGCAGAAAGCCACCGACAACGCCACCGAGCTCCTCAAGGACCTGCGCCTGAGCTACAACAAAGCCCGCCAGGCGGCCATCACCAACGAGATTATCGAGATTGTGAGCGGTTCGGAAGCTTTGAAAGGATAACCCCAACCTCACAAAGGGGCATCGCCGGAACACCTGCGGTGCCCCTTTTTATCTTTTTTATACGCCAACAGAATAAAACAGAACAGCATGAAAAGACTCATCGCACTGGTCATCGCCGTGCTCGCCGTGACCCTGGCCAACGCCAAACCCGTCGAACGCGCTACGGCACAGCGCATCGCCAGCCACATACTGCAGAAAAACCTGGTCGACGCCACCCCTGGCAACTTCACCCATTGCTACCTTTTCACCGCCGCCGACGACAAGGGGTTCGTCCTGGTTTCGGCGTCAGACTGTGTGCGCCCGCTCTTGGCCTACTCGCTTACAGAGACCTTCCCCATCGACGCCATACCCTCCAACCTGCAGGTATGGCTCGACGGCTGCATGAACGCCATTGCCGCCGCCGAAGAGGCCTCTCTCGAAGCCGGCCCCGAGGTGGCAGCCCAGTGGCAACAACTACTCACCACAGCCATGAAGAGTTCCGGGCAGGTGGGACCGCTGCTCACATCCTGCTGGAGCCAGAAGCCCTACTACAATAGCCTCTGCCCCTACGACGAGGCCGACTCCGCCTACGCTGTCACCGGCTGCGTGGCCACAGCCATGGCGCAAATCATGCGCTTCTGGCGCCATCCCGCCACAGGCATGGGCAGCCACAGCTACCAGCATCCCGTCTATGGTCTGCTCTCCGCCTGCTTCGACACCACGCACTATGAATGGTCCCTCATGCCCGACAGTCTCAACGCCGTAAGCAGCAGCCAGGAAATCACCGCCGTGGCCCGAATCTGCCGCGATGCCGGCATCGCAGTGAACATGAACTACAGCCCCCAGAGCAGCGGCGCTTTCTCAGCATCTTATGGCAACATCAACCAACCCTCGGCCGAGAACGCCCTGAAGACCCACTTCCGCTACAGCCCCCTCATGCAAAGCCTCAACAAAAACGAGTACACCAACAGCCAATGGTGCGCCCTCCTGCGGCAGGAGTGCGACAACGGGCAGCCCGTACTATACTCCGGACGCGACTCCATCCATGGAGGACATGCTTTTGTGCTCGACGGTTACGACTCGACAGGGCTCTTCCACATCAACTGGGGCTGGGGTGGACGCGCCAACGGTTTCTTCTGCATCGACTCTCTCAACCCATTAATTTATAGCTTCTCCCTATACAACCAAGCCATCATCGGCATCCGCCCTGTCACCGCCCCGACCGACAGCCTATGCACCATCAGCATGGTTGCCGCCGACAGTCTCATGGGAAGCGTCATCGGCAGCGGCACCTACCGCACAGGCGTCGACACCGTCAACATCATAGCCCGCGCCAACGAAGGCTACCTCTTCTCCCGTTGGGCATCGGGGAGTGTCTACAATCCCAACAGCTTCATTGCCAATGGCAGCCTGAGTGACACCGCCATCTACCAAATCCTCTTTGGCGACACGATAAGCTATGCCAACGTCCTGTGGTCCTGCTGGCGCGACGACTACACCGACACCACCCAGTGGGGCATCCGCGTGCCCCCCGTCACACACCTCCCCCACCGCAGCCTCACCGAAGTGAACTTCATCCCCTACACCGCCGTGCCCCACGAGCTCAATATCTATGTGGGCGACAGCATCTGCGAGCAGACGTTGGTCTACCATGCCAGCATCAGCGAAATGGGCAGCGACACACTCAACACCTGGTACAGGCACATCCTCGACGCCCCCCTTGTGCTCGACTCCAACTCAACCCTGTGGATCACCCTCACCGCCGTTGCCAGCGACGGATATCCCGCCACCATGGGACGCTACAGCGGCAACAGCGACGGCTCATGGTACCACCTGCCCGACGGCTGGCGCCAGCTCGACCAGTATGGTGCCCGCTACTCCTGGCTGATCCGCGCCATCATGGCCCCCACGCGCAAATACCACGTGGCTGCAACGCCCAACAACATCAGTATGGGCCAGGTGAGCGGCATGGGCGACTACTATCCCGGCGACACCTGCACACTCGTTGCCCTCGCCACACCCCCCTACTCCTTCACGGGCTGGGGCGACGGAAACACCGACAACCCCCTGCGCTTTGCCGTCACCAGCGACACCCTCTTTGTGGCCTACTTCGGCGAAATGCAAGGCATCGGCGAAGCCGACCGCCCGGTCCTCACAGCCAGCACCACGGGCCTCACCGTCACCATCGACAACCCCGAGGGGCGCGCCGTGGCCCTCTACGACATCATGGGCCGCCGCCAGGCAGCCTCCAGCAACACCCGCATCACCCTCGACCTGCCCGCGGCAGGCGTCTACCTGCTCCAAGCCGAGGGCATGCCCACACGACGTATTGTAGTCATCAAATAACACCATCGAACATGACCAAAACCGTTCTGCTAACACTCACCACCCTCTTCCTGGCCCTGACGGCATGGGCCAAACCCGTAGACCCCACCGTGGCACGCCATGCCGCCGAAACGCTGCTCCGCAAAGCCGTGGTCGACGCCACCCCGTCGGCCTTTACCGACTGCTACCTCTTTACCGGCGCCGACGGCCAAGGCTTCGCCCTCATCGCCGCCGACGACTGTGTGCGTCCGGTGCTGGGCTATTCGCCCACAGGCACCTTCCCCGCCGACACCCTGGCGCCCCACGTCCAGTCGTGGCTCCACGCCTATCAGCGCAACATACGCACCCTCTGCACCCTCGGCATCACCCCTGCCAGCCAGACCCTCCAGGAATGGCAAATGCTGGCAGGCGGCAAATACCGCACCGTGCGCGACACCGCCGTAGCCCCCCTGATGACCACCCAGTGGAACCAGTCGCCATGGTACAACGTCATGTGCCCCTACAGCACCACGGACCAGGCCTACTCCGTCACCGGATGCGTGGCCACCGCCATGGCGCAGGTGATGAAATACTGGAACCACCCCGCCGTGGGACGCGGCTCGCACTCCTATGCCGCCGGCAGCTTCGGCAACCTGGGCGCCCGCTTCGACACAACCCACTACGACTGGGCCCACATGCCCGACCGCCTCAACGGCAGCTCCTCCCAGCAGGAAATCGACGCCGTGGCACTGCTGATGTACCACGTGGGCGTCGCCGTGGAGATGAACTACAGCCCGTCGAGCAGCGGAGCTCATGTCGCCGCCTACGGCGACCCCAACAGCGCCTCGGCCGAGAACGCCCTGAAGAACCACTTCCGCTACAACCAGGCCCTCTTCGCGGCCTACCGCGACAACTTCACCGACGCGCAGTGGAACGACCTCCTCACCACCGAACTCAACGCCTCGCGTCCCGTCATGTTCTCGGGCACCGACGGCCAGGGCGGCCACGCCTTCGTCGTCGACGGCTACGACTCCCTGGGCTTCTACCACCTCAACTGGGGCTGGGGCGGCTACTGCGACGGCTACTACACCTTCGACTCCCTGAGCCCCGGAGCCAGCGGCATCGGCGGCAACGAGAGCAACTCCTACAGCCACGACAACCACGCCCTGCTGCACGTCTTCCCCGCCAGCGAAGACTCCGTGGTGACGGTCGCCGTGGTCTCCTCCGACCCCGCCACAGGCACCGTCAGCGGCAGCGCCACCGTGGCATCCTACAGCCCCGTCACCCTTCTGGCCACCGCCAGCGAAGGCCACCGCTTCCTCAACTGGAAGAGCGGCAACCACCTCAACCCCTTCACCTTCACCCCCAACAACGACTACACCGACACGGCCCTCTTCGCCCCCATCTACGGCGACACCCTGGGCTACTGCTTCGCCGGCTACCAGGGCCTGTGGGGCGAATACGGCAACACGCCGCCCGAATGGGCCATCCGCGTGCCCGCGCGCTCCGTGCCGCGCCACCGCCAGCTCAACGCCGTCCAGTTCTTCGGCGTCAGCAACGCCACCTACACCGTAAGCGTATTCCTCGGCGAGAACCGCGACCAGCTCATCTACTCCAGCACCCCCAGCACCACCGACTTCGGATGGGTCACCGTGGCCCCCGCCGCCCCGGTGCCGCTCGTCGACAGCCTGCCCCTGTGGGTGGTCCTCACCAGCCGCTCCTACAGCAACCCCGCCGCCGTCTCCAGCTACTCCGGCAACCCCGACGGCACCTGGTACAAACGCGCCGGCACCACCTGGGACCACCTCGAGGGCCGCAACGAATATGTGTCGTGGATGATCCGCGCCCTGCTGGGCGAACTGCAGCAGGTGACCATCAGCGCCGAACCCAGCCATGCCGGCCGCGGCACCGTCGAAGGCGGCGGCAACTACTATCCCGGCGACACCGCCGTGCTCACCGCCATCCCCGCGGCAGGCTACCGCTTCACGGGCTGGAGCTCCGGCAGCCGCAGCAACCCCCTGCGCCACCGCGTCACCTCGGCAGCCACCATCATCGCCACCTTCGTGCCCGACGTGGCCATCGACGACATCGACACCGGCGCCTTCGCCGTCAGGCAGGACGGGCTCACACTCAGCGTCGACAACCCCCGCCGGCTCGCCCTCCGACTCATCGACATGCAGGGACGCCTGATAGCCTCCTCCGACGACCCGGCGCCCGCCTTCACCCTCCCCGCTCCGGGAGTCTACATGCTCCAAACCGACGACAGCAGCCTCAAAATCATAGCACAATAAAACACCGCAAAGCAAAGAAAAAAAACAAAACGACAATACCATGAGCACACAAAACACACAGACCGCCAAAGTGGCCGTCATCCCCGTCATCGCCATGTTCTTCATGTTCGCCATGATCAGCTTCGTGACCAACATGGCCGCCCCCTTCGGCAACATCTGGAAAAACAACTATGAGTGGTCCGGCATGCTCGGCAACCTCATGAACTTCCTGGCCTACCTCATCATGGGCATCCCCGCCGGCAAACTCATGAGCCGCATCGGCTACAAGAAGACCGCCCTCATCGCCCTCGGCGTGGGCTTCTGCGGCATGGTCATCCAGTACCTCTCGAGCCTCGTGGGCGCCACGACGGCCACCTTCAGCGTCGGCGGCCAGCCCGTGATGCTCAACTTCATCATCTACCTCCTCGGCGCCTTCATCTGCGGCTTCTGCGTCTGCATGCTCAACACCGTGGTCAACCCCATGCTCAACCTCCTGGGCGGCGGCGGCAACCGCGGCAACCAGCTCATCCAGACCGGCGGCACCCTCAACTCCCTCACCGGCACCCTCACGCCCCTGCTCGTCGGCGCCCTCATCGGCACCGTCACCGACCGCACGGCCATGAGCGACGTCGCCCCGCTGCTCTTCATCGCCATGGGCGTCTTCGCCCTGGCCTTCCTGGTCATCCTCTTCGTACGCATCCCCGAGCCCACCCTCGGCCGCCAGAACCAGAGCGCCGCCACCGACAAGAACGGCAGACGCATCAGCGCCTGGAGCTTCCGCCACCTCGTCCTCGGCGTCGTGGCCATCTTCTTCTACGTAGGCATCGAAGTCGGCATCCCCGCCGAGCTCAATTTCTACCTCACCGACGACCCCCTCTGCGGCGCCGCCATCGGAGGCGCCGTGGCAGCCATCTACTGGCTCCTGATGATGGTGGGCCGCGCCGCCAGCGCCGCCATCAGCGGCCGCGTCTCCACGCGCGCCCAGCTCTCCACCGTGGCCCTGGCAGCCATCGTCCTCGTCATCGTGGCCATCCTCATGCCCAGCGACATACGTGTCTCCATGCCCGGCTACAGCGTCGACGGCGGCTTCCAGATGTTCCAGGTGCCCATCAGCGCCCTCTTCCTCGTCCTCTGCGGCCTCTGCACCTCCCTCATGTGGGGCACCATCTTCAACCTCTCGGTCGAAGGCCTCGGCCGCTACACCGAGCAGGCCTCCGGCATCTTCATGATGATGGTCGTCGGCGGCGGCGTCATGCCGCTGATCCAGAACGCCATCGCCGGCGCCGTGGGCTACATGGGCTCCTACTGGCTCGTCGTCGCCATGCTCGCCTACATCCTCTTCTACGCCCTCGTCGGCTCCAAGAACGTTAACCGCGACATCCCCGTCGACTGACCGCCGACGGCCGCCCCGCGACCCACAAACACGTGCCGCCCGGCCCGCCCCCGATTCGCCCCCGCTTCGGCCCCTATTCGGCCCTTCTTATATAGTTCTTATATCGTTCTCATATAGTTCTTATATAGT
>CALGCG010000101.1 GCA_937884485.1 uncultured Bacteroidales bacterium | reverse complement strand
TAGTTCTTATATAGTTCCTATATACAGTATATAAGAACTATATAAGAACTATATAAGAACGATATAAGAACTATATAAGAAGGGCCGAACAAGGGCCGAACAAGGGCCGAACAAGGGGCGAACCAGGGGCGAGGCACGCGCCTCGCGCCACACTCCCTTCGGCGGCTCCGTCGCGCCACCGCGCGCCGTCAGATGATGGGCTGGACGGTCTGCCGAAGCGTCTCGATGTCAAGCTGCTGGAACGAAATGGCGTCGGGATTGTCGAAGTGCTGACGGTTGTTGTTGTAGTTCTCCTGGTTGTAGGTCGAGGCTTTGTCGAACAGCGACGTCGACACCAGCACGAGGAGCTGCTCCGTCGTCAGGCGGTGCTGCGCGTAGTCCTCGAGCTGCTGCGGCGTGAGGTATTTGGCTATCTTCTGCAGCTGCTCCTCGGCCAGGCTGCCGTCGGGTTGGACTCCCCGCAGCAGCTCCGGGTAGTTGACCCACGACGTGACCGTGGTCTCCAGCAGCGCTATCTTCTTGCGATTCTTGTCGGTATAGTAGCCCAGGTAGGCGTGGCACGGCTCGACGAAGATGACCGGCCGGAGCCCTATCTTGCGGAGGATAGAGGCAAAGTACACGCAGGCGTCGATGCAGTTGGCCTGGCGCGTGTTCCACACCTCGTCGAAGAAGCGTATGTGCTGCACGTTGGTGGACGGGGAGGGGTTGGAGGTGCACGAGATGGAGGAGTAGGAGATGCCGCGCAGCAGCGTGTTGTGCCATACGGCCAGGACCTGACGCCGCACGTCGGCGGCATCGTTGCCCTGGTAGCCCTGGAAGCGGCTGACGATGCCCTGGCTGAGGATGTCGGAGAGGATCTGCGGTATCTGCGGGTGCTCCTCGTTGACATAGGCGGCGAAGAGGAAGCGCGTGTCGACAATGGAACCGCTGGGCGTCTGCGGCGCGGCGTCGCCGCCACCCTTGCCGCTGTAGCGGAAGGAGAGCGGGCACTCGTTGACGGAGCGCACGTCGAGGTGCAGGTTGCGGATGTCCGTCTCCTCGTCGTTGATGTAGCACGTGACCGTGAGGTCGAGCGGCCGGTGCTGGCGCACGAGGCGCAGGCGGTCGTATTTCCACTTGATGGAGGGATAGAAGGTATACGTCTGCCCCCGCGCGGGGAGGATCTCCTGGAGTATGGTGATATAGTTGAGGTCGGAGGAGTCGACGACGATGCGCAGGACGGCGTTGGACGCCGGCGAGGTGAGCGTGACGGAGAGCGGCGTCAGAGTAGCCGTCTCGGGAGCATGGCTCGTGGCGTTGAGGGCAAGGATGAGCGAGGGATAGAGCTGGTTGTCGAGGAGGGGGTTGGCACGGACGGTGAAGTCGACTTTGGCGGGGTCGTACTGCTTGCTCTTCTGCGGCGAGCAGGACAGGAAAAGGGGCAGGAGAAGCGCGAGGACCAGGCTCGCGGTGTGAGGTATGAGGGGTGTGCTTCTTTTCATGGTTTTTGGGGTGTCAAACTATGTGTTAAGGTTTATGAGTTCTTTTTCATTTTTCAATTTTCAATTTATTATGTCGGGGTTGTTGAGGACGAATTCGGACCATTGCTTCTTCGACGACTTGTGCCGCTTGCTTTTCGCCGGCGCCAGCTGCTGCTGGATGTCGGCAATGGGGTTGGACAGATGGAGGTGGCAGGTGTAGGCTACCGCCAGGGCGTCGGTGGCGTCGTAGTACTGGGGATTCTGTATCTCGAAAGGCGTGTTACGGCTGTCGCCATTGAGGATGGAGGCAAGGATGGTGGCAACCTGCTGCTTGGTGGCGTTGCCGTTGCCGGTGATGTGCTGCTTGATGACGGAGGGCTCGTACTCCGTGATGGAAAGGTCGCGCGAGATGGCGGCGGCAATGGCCACACCCTGCGCGCGCCCCAGCTTGAGCATGGACTGCACGTTCTTGCCGAAGAAGGGCGCCTCGATGGCCAGATGGTCGGGGTGGAATGCGTCGATGAGACGCACCGTCGACTCGAAGATGCGCCGTATGCGGAGGTTGAAGTCGGCTATGTTCTTCAGGTACAGAACATCCATGGCAACGATGCGGGGCGCTGCACCGTCGGTGTCCAGAAGCGAGTAGCCCAGAATCTGGGTGCCAGGGTCTATGCCGAGAATGAGCATTTCAGTTAAGAGTTATGTGTTAAGAGTTATGAGTTTTTTCCCACTTTTCAATTATCACTTTTCATTTTCTCCACCTTGAGGGTGAAGTGGTTGTCGATGCGCTGGCGGAAGAGTACGAGGAGGAGTATGTAGAGCGCGAGTGAGGCCAGGGAGAGGAGTATGACGGCCCACTCCGGCAGGCCGGCCAGGGAGAGGCCTACGATGACGCCGAGCAGCAGGATGGCCGGCAGGAGGTAGGCTATGAGGACGGCCAGCAGGCCGTGGGTGGTGTCGATGGTGACGAGGACCTGCGTCGGGGATGTGGCCTCGGTGCGTGGTTGCGTCAGCGTGCTCCTGAGGTCAGGGTCGACACAGGAGAGGGGTATGTCGAGGGTCTTGGTCTTGGATTCGGCAAAGCCGCAGCGCGAATGGGCCTGGCAGGAGGCGCAGGCACTGACGGATTCAATCTGCACAGTGACGCTCTTCTTGCTGACATTGGTGATGGTGCCGGGATGGGTCATGTTTTTTTTGAGTTAAGAGTTATGAGTTAAGAGTTAAGGGTTATGAGTTTTGTGTGTTAAATAATTACTAATTTCTAATTCCTATTTGAAAGAAATGATTCCGTTGCAGTTGGCGACGCAGTGGCCGTCGGGGGCGATTTTCATGTGGCGCCCCTGGAAGGTGACGTCGGCACGCTGGTAGAGGAATGGTGAGGCGCGGTCGAAAATGATGGGAAGGGTGAGGTTGCCGGTGGAGTCGATGTAGCCCCATAGGCCGTCCTTCTGCACGGCGGCGATGCCTTCGGAGAAGGGGTAGGCGGACTGGAGGATGAGGGGAACGACGAAGTGGCCGTCGAGGTCGACAAAGCCGTAGCGGTAGTCTTTCTCGACAAGTGCCAGGCCGTCGAAGTAGGCGTACTTGATGCCGCGGGAGGCGTGGGAGTGGTACTCGATGGGCAGGACGGTGCGTCCGAGGGTGTCGATGATGCCGTAGAGGCCGCCCTGCCGCACCATGGTGCGGCCGCGGAGGAAGGCTCCAACCTCGTCGTAGATGCAGGGAATGACTTCGTTGCCCGCAAGGTCGAGGAAACCTTGCTTGCCGTCGCGCAGCACGCCGATGCGACCCTCGCTGATGCTGGCGAGGGGCTGGTAGATGAAGGGGGTGGCAGGCGAAATCTGGCGCCGCGGCGACTGCGCGGGGAGGACGAAGAGCGCCATGGAGGGCTCGTCGTCGTTGTTGCCCGCAAGGGTTACGCCGTGGTCGGGATTGGTGATATTCTCGAAGGCAAAGGGGACAATCTCGTTGCCGTCGCGGTCGATGATGCCCCATCGTTCGTAGCGCATGGCGGCAGCATAGCCGTCGGCATAGGGCCTTGTGCGCTGGAAGCGGTCGGGAGGGAAGAGGAGGTTGCCGAGGGTGTCGATGTAGTTGCCGAAGAAGAAGGCGGAGTC
>CALGCG010000100.1 GCA_937884485.1 uncultured Bacteroidales bacterium | reverse complement strand
TCACATATAGTTCTTATATACAGTATATAGGAACTATATAAGAACTATATGAGAACGATATAGGAACTATATGACAAGGGGCGAAGCAGGGGCCTATTGGGCACGGAAAAGGCACGATGTATGGAGGTGCGGGGTGCTGCGTTTCCACGGGTGGGGTGGTTGTTGTGGAGACGGGGCGGTTGTGGTGGAGACGGGGCGGTTGTTTCAGTCTTTGCCGAAGGTTTCGGCGATGAGCCGCTGGAACTCGCCGTAGGGGGCTGTGCCGTCGAGGTCGGAGAGGGCGGCGGCCAGGCCGCGGTAGTACCATTCGATGTCGCTCTTGCCGCCGGGGGCATTGAAACGGCTCCAGAGGCTGTCGCCGAGGGTGCGGTAGTCGATGGCGATGGCGCGGAGGTTGGAGAGCTTGTCGCCCAGGGCCACAAGCTTGCTGTCGCGGTCGGCCTGCTGCAGTTTTTCGATTTGTTTCTCGCGGCGTGTGCGCCAGGGGAAGGACTTGGGCAGGGAGCCTGTCTCGTTGTCCACCAGGCGTGCCACGCGGGGGCCGAAGAGCGCCGCAATCTGCTCGAGGGTGACGTCGGTGTCCTCGACGGTGTCGTGGAGGATGGCGGCGGCGAGCATCTCGGGGTCGTTGGTGACGGTGGCCACGATGGCGGCGGCCTCCATGGGGTGGATGACGTAGGGGAATCCTTTGCCGCGGCGTTCGGCGCTGCGGTGGGCCTCGATGGCGAATTGGGCGGCGCGGTCGAAGAGGGTGGTGTCCATGGGCGGGGGGTTAGAAGGTGAAGTCCACTTTGGTGACGCCGGGGCCATAGATGGTCTTGAAGTCGTCGCGCATGGAGACGACGTAGTAGCCGGCCTGGAGCCACTGCTCGCCGAGGGCGAGGGCTTTGTCGCGGTTGGCGTGGTCGCGCTCCGGGTCGTCGGCAATGAGCATGAAGGCCGCCGATTTATATTTGGGGTTGCTCAGGCAGTAGTTGTGCATGGCGCAGTCGCCGCTGCTGTTGCCGAAGGAGAGCACGGGCACCTTGCCGATTTCCTGGGTGATCTGCAGCACCTTGTTGGTCTTGAGGTTCTTGATGATGAGCTCGTCGGTGCGGACGATGTCCTCCTCCTGGCCCATGGTGTAGTTGACGCCGGCCTCGGTGCCCTGGCTGGTGGACTCCAGGCGCACGTCCATGCCGATGACGCGGTTGGGCTCGATGCCGAGCGTCTCGACCAGGGCGCGGCAGATGAAGCGGTCGGAGCCGGAGACGACGTAGTAGGTGAAGCCGTGGTCCTCCAGGTAGTCGAACACCTCGAGCATGGGCTGGTAGAAGCTCTGGGCGTAGGTCATGCCGGTGAAGCCGTTGGCGGTGTTGGAGGCGTAGGCCTTCACGTAGGCGTCGAATTGGGCGATGGTCATGCCGGCGTAGGCTTTGGCGGCGGCCTGGGCGTGCTTCATGTCGAAGTGGGCGGGCAGGCTGACACCGTTGCGGACGAAGTCGCGGATTTCCTGGGCGGCCTCCTTCACGTCGTCGGGGGCGAGGTCCTTGTAGGCGGGGTCGTCGAGGACGCGGTATTCCAGCAGGTTGTATTCGAAGTAGGTGGGATAGAGCTCGCCGACGAAGGTGCCGTCCATGTCGAAGGTGGCTATGCGGTCCTCGGGGCGGATGTAGTTGGCGGAGGCGGGGTTGGTGACGTCCTCGACGTATTCCTGCAGGGCCGCCAGCGAGGCGCAGGAGTTCCACGAGGGGAAGTAGTCTTTCTTGGGTGCGAATTCCTCCTTGCTGCAGCCCGCGAGGAGCAGCACCAGGGAGACGAAGAGCAGGGATAGGCGTTTTTTCATGAAATATCTGTTTTTTAGGGATGGATATCTTTGTCCATGTTGCTGTCTTTTAGGTCTGCCGGCTGGTGGCCGGCGTTCCATTTGACCTGCAAAAGTACATAGAATTATTCTATCGGCAAAATCTTTTTTCTGTATGTCAGGATTTTATTGTATATTTGCACTTTCTTTTAGCCGGTCCTATTGATGCCCGCCGAAGGAGATAGATGATTGAATATTAACACTTTTATGGGTCTTGGGGACGGTCCCCGAGGCTGCGGTAAAGTAATAGAAAACAATAAAAAACAAGATGAACGAACACATTATCACTAAACGTTTCGACCTCGGCGACGGCCGCATGATCGAAATCGAGACCGGCAAGCTGGCCAAACAGGCCGACGGCGCTGCCGTTGTCCGCATGAACAACACGATGCTTCTGGCCACCGTCTGCTCGAAGAAAGAGGTGGGCGAGAACGTCGACTTCATGCCCCTCACCGTTGACTACCAGGAAAAATACGCCGCCATGGGTCGCTTCCCCGGCGGTTTCTTCAAGCGCGAGGCCCGTCCCTCGGAGCATGAGATTCTCATTGCCCGTCTGGTGGACCGCGCCCTACGTCCCCTTTTCCCCGACAACTTCCATGCCGAGGTGCAGGTGAACATCACCCTCATCAGCGGCGATAAAGACACCATGCCCGACCAGCTGGCCGCCCTGGCCGCTGCTTCGGCCCTCGCCGTGAGCGACATCCCCTTCAACGCCCCCGTCAGCGAGGTGCGCGTGAGCTACCTCGACGGCCAGTATGTCATCAACACCCCCATGCAGGACATCGAGCGCGCCGACCTCGACCTCATCGTGGCCGCCACCGAGGACAACATCATGATGGTGGAAGGCGAGATGAAGGAAGTTTCCGAGGACGTGATGCTCAACGCCCTCAAGGCCGCCCACGAAGCCATCAAGATCCAGTGCCGCGTGCTGAACGAGCTCACCATCGAGACCGGCAAGCAAGAGAAACGCGAGTACTGCCACGAGGTGAACGACGAGGAGCTGCGCGAGCGCATCCGCCAGGCCGTCTACCAGAAGTGCTACGACTTCAGTAAGCAGGGCGTCGCCAACAAGCACCAGCGCGAGGACGGCTTCGCCGCCATCAAGCAGGAGTTCATCGATGCCAACTATACCGAAGAGACCCTCACCGACGAGGTGAAGTTCATGATCGACCGCTACTATCATGACACCGAGCGCGAGGCCATGCGCGACATGGTGCTCAACGAGCGCACCCGTCTTGACGGACGTCAGCTCGACGAGATCCGTCCCATCTGGTGCGAGACCGACTACCTGCCTTCGGCCCACGGTAGCGCCATCTTCACCCGCGGCGAGACGCAGTCCCTCAGCACCTGCACGCTGGGCACCAAGCTCGACGAGCAGAAGATTGACGGTGCCGTCATCGAGGGCACCCGCCGCTTCCTGCTGCACTACAACTTCCCCGGCTTCGCCACTGGCGAGGTGAAACGCTCCGGCAGCACCAGCCGCCGCGAGGTGGGCCACGGCCACCTGGCCTGGCGCGCCCTCAAGGAGGTTCTGCCCTCCGAGGAGGATTGCCCCTACACCATCCGCGTGGTCTCCGACATCCTCGAGTCCAACGGTTCCAGCTCCATGGCCACCGTCTGCGCCGGCTGCATGGCGCTGATGGATGCCGGTGTCAAGCTGCGCAAGCCCGTGGCCGGTATCGCCATGGGCCTCATCTCGAAGGGTGACAAATGGGCCGTGCTGAGCGACATTCTCGGCGACGAGGACCACCTCGGCGACATGGACTTCAAGGTCTGCGGTACCCGCGACGGTATCACCGCCTGCCAGATGGACATCAAGGTCGACGGCCTCAGCTACGACGTGCTGGCCAAGGCCCTCGAGCAGGCCCGCCAGGGTCGTCTCTACATCCTCGACAAAATCCACGAGACCATCCCCGAGCCCCGCGAGGACTACAAGGACTTCGTGCCCCGCATCGAGCAGATCAAGATCCCGAAGGACTTTATCGGTGCCGTCATCGGCAAGGGTGGCGAGGTCATCCAGAAGATTCAGGCCGAGACCAACACCATCATCAATATCGAAGAGGAAGGCGAGTTCGGCATCGTCGACGTCGCATCGCAGAACAAGGACGACATCGCTGCCGCCCTCAAGTGGATCAAGGACATCTGCACGGTGCCCGAGGTGGGCGATGTGTTCGACGCCAAGGTCGTCAGCATCGTCGAGTTCGGCGCCTTCATGGAGTTCCTGCCCGGCAAGGAAGGCCTGATGCACATCAGCGAGTACGAGTGGGGCCACCCCGAGACGCTCGAAGGTGTCATCCATGTGGGCGACGAGTTCCAGGTGAAGGTCATCGCCTTCGACGAGAAGAACGGCAAGATTAAGCTTAGCCGCAAGGCCCTCCTGCCCAAGCCCGAAGGCTATGTGGAGGAGAAGCCCAACCGTGGCCCGCGCCGCGAAGGTGGTCGCGGTGGCGACCGCAAGGACGGCGACCGTGGTGGCCGTGGCGGCGACCGTGGCCATGGCGAGCGCCGCTCCAGCGGCAACGGCGAAGGTCGCCGTCGCTAATCAGAAGTGCAAACCAACACAATAGACAAGGGTATCCCGCGGGATGCCCTTTTTGTGTCACTGTTGGAACAAGTGACGCCAGTACAACATGCAGTCAGCTCATTTCAATTGTGGAAAGACACGTTTTCCAATGTGTTAATATGTTCTCCTATTTGCAAGAGACGTATCTAAACTTTTTAATTATTAAATACAAATTCAATTTTTTTTTGTATATTTGCATCTGTAATAGAAAATGAAAAAATAAAATATAGATATCTTTACATCAACATTTTGAGAATGTTAAGTAAAAAATGATGATATTGGGGTGTTATAAAATAGTATAATAAATGACACAAGAACTGCAGAAAATGCTCGACCAACTTTCCGTTCAATTGGAAAACATGAGCCAAGAAGAGTATGATGAGCAGCTCGCTCTCATTGAAGAGATGAACGAAGGCCCCACCGCCGATGAGATTATTCGAACGATTCATCAGTCCAACGCTATTTATATAACAGCGCCGGTCTTCGATTATTTCAATTTCGACAACATTCTATCACATAAAGCAGAATATGCTCCTTCAAAAAAAGATTGTTCATTGGCTGCATAATTTAATATGGAAAACGCATTATTCAAACTAGATGGCTATCATTTCCCCAAAGCTACTATTGATTTCTCCCAGATAGAGAAAAACAACGAGATTGAACTCCAATTCTCTCCCGAAGGCCAATTCCTCAAGGATAAGAATGTCTTTGAACTCCGTTTCATGGTTCGTGTTTGTCTTAATGGTTCAGAAAATCCATCCATAGAGGTGTGCTGCGTTGCTGGATATAGTTTTCAGAACAAATTGGAGTTCTCGAAAATTCCATCGTTTTTTTATTCCAATAGTATTGCCATCCTTTTCCCATATGTCCGTGCTTTCATTAGTAATCTTTCTCTTCAAGCTAATTATCCTCCTATGATTCTACCGACGATGAATCTTACTAGTCTTGGAGAAGAATTACGCTCGCACACCACTGTTAAATAATGGCTAAACTTACCCCTGTTTACCAAACACTTGAAGACCGTTGTAACCCTGACGAGGTAGAGCTGAACGGAGCTTATAAAAGCGAGAAATCACATTGGTTAGGGCAAGGGTATTATTTCTGGGATCGAAGTATTCGACGCGCTCATTGGTGGGGACAAACATGGTATGTGGGGAAAGACTATATGATATGCGAGGCCAGCGTTATTTGCGAGGATGCCTTTTTCTTTGACCTTTACGACAATCCAGAACATAGTGAATTTTTTGAGAAGTATGCGGAAGACCTCAAAAAGAGATTCCCTCAAAAAACAATAAAAGCTAAATATGTTCTTTTTCACATGAGAAAGAATAATCGTTTCCCGTATAAAATGATGCGCGTCGAATCCGAGAGATGTGGTGGAGATAATCGGATTCCATTCAATGATTATTCTTTTGTTAACACAAATAAGGCCATTCAAATATGTGTATACGATAAGTCAATTATACACAATTACCACGTAGTTTATCCAGATTCGTATATCGTTCCTATTGGTTGAAAACCATCTTTTGCCTCTTGCTTCTCACACAGTTTTTCCCAATGTTACAAGCACCCATGTAAATGGAGGTTTGGTCTTGGGTATTTCAAAGACAATTGTAGTGATTGTCGCTAATTCCAAAGTTATTTATTAAAAGAGTAGGCTCGATAATGAGCATCCTCATTGGTTTTGTACAATTGTAGCTATGCAATATGGGAGAATTTTATTGTGGCTATGTTTTGTGCTATGTAATCGTGCAAATCAAATGATTATTAAAAGATAGGCCTTACTTTCAATATAATAGATATGACTGCGAACAAATAGCATACACGAGCGAGGCCCGCGACGTTCTGATGCGGGCCTAACTCGTATTTTCCTGCATCATTACAAAGGCGTGTCCGGGGTTCGGAAATCGGCTTTGCGTTGATACGAAGTGCCGCCCGAAGACGAAAAATGGTCTCGCGTCATTGCAAAGGGCGTTCCGAGAATCGAAAAACGGCCTTGCATCGTTGCAAGGCCGTTTTCGGGATGGGTTTCATATCTTCGCATCGTTACAGAGACGTTTCCGGCTCGGCGGTAATCACCTCGTCGGGCTGCGGCTCCCCGTCGCCGTCGGGTTTCGCGTCGCGGCTGCGGTTGGGGTTTGTCATCGCGTGTTTGCGGAAGTATTCGAGGTCTTCCTGCATCCGCTTCACGAGGTCGATGGCCTCGCTGCGGTCGGGATTGAGCAGCGCGTAGGCGTTGGTATAGAGCACCACGGCGGCGTAGGCCTCGTCGCTGGCGCGGCGTGCCGTGGCCAACTCGCCCAGCACCTGCTCGGCGCGCTCCTCGTTACGCTCGGCGATAAGCTGACGCACACGGTCGTTGCTTTCCTTCAGCCGGTTGGCAAGGATTTCCAACCCGAGGCGGCGCAACTGCGTGGTGTAGGCCTGCATATCCTGCAGCATATTGTCGATGAGCCCGCTCTCCTTCATATAGTTGGCCGAGGTGTCGATTTTGTAGTTTTTGACGACGCGCAGCAGGGGCTCGGCGTGCTGTGCCGTCTCGGGGATGGGAAACTTGGCGTAGGCCTTGATGGAATCGCGCAGTGCGGCGTACTGCTTGTCGCGCTCCTTGTCGGCCTCCTTCAGCGGCGAGGTCTTCAGGCTAGCGCGGTACTGTTTGAAGGCTGCATCCTCTTTCTCGAAAGCTGCGTGGAACTCTTCGACAGCACGTTGCCAGAGCTCGTTTTCGAGCCAGATGGTTTCGGTGCGCTTGTGCACAGTGTCGAGGTACTCATAGTGCGCCGCATTGGTTGCCCGTGTGATGGAGATTTGGTCAATTTGCATTGGAATGTTCATTGTTGTATGATTTATTGGGTTAGTATTTCATTCACTACGTCAATATGTGGCATATTGGCGCCCTTTGCATTTGCTGACATTTAATCTATCAGTAGCAGCTCTTGGTGTTTGTAAGAAATGAGTAGCCTTTGTTTGGCAAGTACTTCGCAACCAAATAAACCGTCAATGCCTTTGCTCTCTTGCAGATGAGACACGTCGGAGAATGCCGTTTGCATTTCCTTGAATGTGCGCCCGCCGAGCGTAAGGGTGGTTTTGCCTTTTGTAATCGATGCCCGTCCGTCGCCATAGCCCGTGAGATGGTCTTTCTTGAGGCCCTTGACCGTGGAGGGATGCTGTTGGGGCCAATCGCTGGCGAGCAGGTTGGTCTGTGCCCCACTGTCGAATGCCAGCACTACGGGCACGCCACCCACTTGGCAGTCGAAGGCTATCAGGTGACCTTTCTTCACGCCGCTCACCGTTTGGCAGCGGTAGCCCTCGTTCAGCAGCCATTGGTATGTGGTGTCCGGGCTTAGCAGCACTATCTCGCCAGCCTTGAAGTCGAACAGCACGTCAAAATCTTTGTAGAAACTCTGCCCCAAAATGCCGTGCACCGCCACGCCGACGGTCTCCAGATTGCTCAAGTCCGATGTCATGATGTCCGTCTCGTTGAGCATAACGCCGCCCATGTCCATCAATTTCACATGGTGCACACCGCTGACGGAACCTGTGCCGACGGCACCCCGACCGCCGCTCCCCATCACCTGGCCGTCGATGTTGTGGTCGAAATACTTGCTGTTGAGAATGACACCCGGGGCACCTGCATCGAAGAACATATTGCACGGCTGGCCGTCGATTGTGACGGTCACAATGGGTAGCCCGCCATAGCGATGCACGGGGACGCGCACCATCCTCACTTCGGGCTGTACTTTGGCCGTTGGGGTGGCACTACGAATAGAAACATCTGCTTGCAGCAAATCGGCTTCGAGCACCAGGTTGTCAGCCGTAAAAAGGATTGTTGTCTCCGAGGTGCTGCTGTCAGGTTCCGTAATGATGTAACGCAACGTCAGCCCTATGCTGTCCTGTTCAGTGCCCGTCAATTCCCAACTAGTCATAGCAGGCATTTGGGCAATAATTTGCTTCAGCACCTTGGCAGCCGTCGGCTGTTTGATTTTATTATAATGAAAGTCGGATGCCAGCAATTCATCAATGCCATCAGGGGTATGGTTTTGTGCGGCAGTCAGAATGCGCTCGGCTATCGGTTTGCATTTGTTCACGTCTTGGCCATGTGCCGTCACTACGACGATGAATAACAGTACTGTGATGATTAGATTGCTTTTCATATAGTTGAATTTTGAGGTTGCAAAGATACTGCCATATATCAAGAAAGCCCTCACACAATAGGGTTAAACTACTGATTGTGCCTGAAAAACTACCCGAATGGGTAGTGGCGGAAATGGCAATAAAAACGGCACTATGACGTTACTATATCAAAGATTAACAGCACTTATGAATCGAATTGACGACTTCTTCATAGATAAAAACCGAGTGGACGGCATCACGGAGGCCGACTATGAGCGTGTGCGTCCTAAGATAGAGGCGGTCGCCGCTGCCGCACGGACATCAACCAACAGCATATACATTATCGACTATCACAAACGCAATTTCCTATACGCCTCGGAGAACCCGATGCTGGCGCCGGTAGGATTGAAAAATATGGGTTATGCCTTATATCTCAACTATGTGCCCGAGGAGGAGCAGGCGATGCTGCACGAGATCAATCGCGCAGGTTTCAAGGAGTTCTCTCGGATAGACGTGGCAGATAAGATGGATTTCGTAATCAGTTATGACTTCCACTTCATACAAAATGGCCGCAGCCGTATGGTCAATCATCGGCTCACGCCGTTGGAACTGAACGAAAAGGGGCAGCTATGGATTGCGCTCTGCTCGTTCACGCTTTCTCCGCGCAAGGATTTCGGCAATGTGAGGATGTGGCGTGCTACGGAGAGTGGTAATGGTATTGTTGGTAACCGCGACGTGCGCGAGTATTCGCTAGCTGACGGCAAATGGCACGACAGCACCCCTATCGTCCTCACAGAAACCGAGCAAAACCTGCTGATGATGTCGGCGCAAGGCTACACGACCGAGGAAATAGCCGACCGTCTTTTCCGCTCAGTGGACACGATGAAATATCACCGCAAGAAACTCTTCCGCAAACTCGGCGTGGAGACCATCAGCGAAGCCCTTGCCACGGTGATGAGCAGCAATGTGATGTAATTTTTTCCCAAATAATACGCCTAATTCCATCCTTTAATTGTGCTACATCGCTATAAACCACCCGGCGTGCGGTGGCTACTGCGACAAAAATGTTTTGTCAGAAGACAAAAAATGATTACTTTTGCACTTGGATAATGATAGGAGTGGATACTGGTGGGTTTGATAAGATAGTTAATAATCAGATGTATGTGTCTATGAAAAAGGTATTGTTCGCTATATTGATGATTACCGTCGGGATGTTGCCTCTGGCGGCGCAGGTGGATTCGTCGTTGACGGAAGGGTGGGAGAGTGGCGACTTCACGAGGCTGTCGTGGGAGCGTTCCGGGACGCAATACCGTTGGGAGGTGACCAGCGAGGGGGCTCACAGCGGACGCTACTGCGTCCGTAGCGGCAACTACTACACGCTGAATACCGAGTCGGTGCTGCAGCTGGCGGTGTACCTGACGGATTCCGGCTCCCTTTCCTATTACCGCCGGGTCTTCTCGGCTGAAGGCAGCGGCGGATTCCTCTTCTGGCTCGACGGCGAGTTGCGCGACTCGCTGGCGGGATATGTCGAATGGAGCCAGTTCCAATGCCCCGTCTCCGCGGGCTTCCACACCCTGAAGTTCTGCTACACGAAGAACCAGACGAAGAGCAGAGGCTCCGACTGCGTCTGGATTGATGACATCAGTCTGCCCAGCGGCATCACGGCAACTCTTACCCCGAGCGATAGCACCGACAACACCCGGGAGGTAGTGATTACCGACGATGTGGAAGGGCATGTGTTCGGCATGGTGAACTCGCCTGGGACGGTGGGCTGGAGCTATATCGACGGCGACGCAGCCCCCACAGCCACATACAACATCTTGGATTTTCCCAATGAAGGCACGCCGATGGCTTACGTCGTGCTTGACGACTACCTCCTTGCCGGCAACTACTACAACGTCACGGCCCATTCGGGCAACAAGTTCTTCGGAAGCCCTTACCGCCCCGGCGCTACAAACGACGACTGGATAGTGAGTCCCGAGCTCGCTTTCGACGAACCCTTCACCTTCTCCTTCTTCGCCCGCAGCTTTGCCGACCGCTTCCCCGACGAAAAGTTCGTGGTGGCCTATTCGCTCACCACCGCCGATGCCGAGAATTTCATCCCCCTGCATTGCGACACTATCACGACGACCGCCGCATGGACGGAATACTCTTTCACGGTGCCGGCAGAAGCCAAGTATGTGGCGGTGCATTGCGTGTCGCACGACCAGTATATGTTCTGCCTCGACGACCTCACCATCCGTGGGCGGAGGGCCATACAAACCGACGAGGCCCACGCCCCAGCCATCACCGACCGTTGTGGTGTTATGGAACAAGCGGGTGCCGAAGTACCCGAGGTGTTGGAGCCCATGAGCAAGGACGTCAGCGACAGCCACATGGCCACCACGTTGGAGGAGATGTTGCGGTGGAACAAGTACCCGACCTACGAGGTATATACCCAGCTGCTGCAGCATTTCCAGACATCCTTCCCGAACCTCTGCCAGATTGACACCATCCTCGACACCACGCCGCATCCCGACCTGCACCACTCCATCTTCGCCATCCATATCAGCAACACGCTGGGACAGGCCACCACCAAGCCCGCCTTCCTCTACTCGTCGACGATTCACGGCTGGGAGGTGGTGTGCTACTACACGATGCTACGCCTGGCCGACTATATCCTAAACCACGCCACCACCGACAGCGCTGTGCAGCGGCTGCTCGATAATGTGGACCTCTACATCTGTCCGCTCGAGAACCCCGACGGCACCTATCATCTGACCAACGGCCTGATACTGAAAGACGGCGTCCACTCCACCTACAACAACTACAACGGCGTGCAGATGAACTGCAATTACCCGGTCCTGCCAGGATTGACCGACACCGTGAACATCCAACCTGAGACGCAGGCCATCATCGACTGGGTGACGCCGCGCCATTTCGTGATGTCGGTGAACTTCCATTGCGGTGCCGAGATACTCAACTACCCGTGGGATGCGTGGACGACGGCGCAGCGCGAGCATGCCGACGCCGACTGGTTCCGCTACACCTGCCAGAACTACGCCTCGCTCTGCCAAGCCGTCGACACCGCCTATCTCTATGGCGACTACCGCGGACGCTCGGTCATCGAGGGCGCCGACTGGAGCCCGCTCGTCGGTGGCCGTCAGGATTACATGACCTACTACCAGCGTTGCCGCGAGGTGACCATCGAGATGAGCTACCAGTCGGTGATTACCGATACCTTGGTGCTGCCCACTTTCTGGGACAAGAGCAAAGATGCCCTGCTGAGCTATGCCATGGAGTGCAGCTACGGCTTCTGGGGCACGGTGACTGACGCCGTTACCGGTGAGCCCGTGGAGGCAATGGTCAGGGTCGTTGACCACGACCGCTTCCATTCCGAGGTTTTTTCACACCTGCCGCTGGGCGACTACCACCGCCCCATCATGGCCGGCACCTACACCGTCGAGGTCTCCGCCCCCTGCTACCAGACGGCCACCTTCACCGTCACCACACGCCCCGGGGTGGGCCTCCGTCATGATGTGCAACTGTTGCCGCAGACGGTAGAACCCGTGGCTTTCGACCAGTATATCCTAGCGGGCATGCAGACAACCGTTGTAGCTCTCTCGCCCAACGAGGAGCGTTGGTACGACAGCGACACCGCTGCGGTGCCCATTGCCACCGGCAGCCACTTCACCACCCCTGTGCTCTACGACACCACCACCTACTACCTCGAAGCGCGTTACCAGGACGACACGCTGCTCTGCGTCAGCCCACGCACCGCCGTCACCGTCTATGTCATAGATACCGCGCAGCACAATTCAATATTCGAAATTCAAAATTCAGAATTGAAAATCTTCCCCAACCCTGCAGACGACTATCTAGTTGTGGAAACAGAGAGTGAAGGCCCTCTATGGGTAGAGGTATATGACGTCAGGGGTTTTCTCGTCATGAAGAGCATGACAGTGTGCCCAGCACGGCTGGGTATCACCCAATTGAATCCCGGAATCTATTTCCTCCGTGCGACATATTCCGATGGCCGACGTGAGGTTGTGGAGTTCGTAAAGGTCCGAGGCGCAAGGCGTTGACGCAGCCGTAATAGTTATTTTCGTATATATTGTGAGCCTGTCTCCGGCTGGTCGGTGGGGGTGTAGCGGTCGACGGTCATGAGGAGGTCGTATTTCTCGCGGAGGGCGGCGATGGTGGCCGCGACCGTAGTCCCCGCCGCGAAGGCGGCAATGGTGGCGAGCGCCGCTCCAGCGGCAACGGCGAAGGTCGCCGCAGATAATCCTGCGAACCAATAGCATACACATAGGCGACGGAACGTCGCGGGCCTCGCTGTTTTGTTTTGTGATGTTGGTGGTGTACTCGCTGGCGGGGCGGTTACTTCTTGACGAATTCGACGCGGCGGTTCTTGGCGCGGCCTTCGTCGGTGGTGTTGGGGGCGATGGGGGAGTGGGAGCCTTTGCCCACGGCGGTGAGGCGCGAGGCGTCGATGCCCTGTTTCACGAGGGCCGCCACGATGGCGTCGGCACGCCGCTGGCTCAGCGGGTCGTTGACGGCGTCGGAGCCCGTGTTGTCGCAGTGGCCCTGCACCTCGAACTGCAGGTCGGCGTGTTCCTTCATCAGCTTGGCCACGCGGTTGATCTCGACCTCGGATTCTGGCTTGAGGTCTGCCTTGCCGGTCTCGAAGGTGATGGCATAGGTCACAATCTTGCCGTCGGTGGTCAGGCGGTCGTAGAGCGGCACGGCGCCCTGGGCGATGCGCACGTTGCTCAAGCCCGTGTGGCGATAGAATGCTCCGCTGGTGAAGAAGAGGTAGCCGGGTGCTTTCATGGCCGGCACGTTGATCATGCGCACACCGTTCACGTAGCCCTTGAAGGCCCTCTTGTTGAACGAGAAGGCGAAGTGGTTCCACTGGCCGGCAACCACAGGGTTGTCCTTTTCCAGATAGTCGTTGTTGCCTGGATCCAACCCCAGCATCTTCTCACCGCTTGCCTGGGTGCTCCCGTCTGGTTTCAGCAGGCGCCAAGTCAAGTTGCACGACCCGTCGTCTCGGTACCAGAACTTCACGTAACTCGATGCGTTATAATAGCTCTCGTCACCACGGTCGCCGAAAGAGATGCTCATATCGAGCGTAGTCTCCTCTTCGGTTTCACCAGGCTTGGCCACATAGAGGTCGAACTCCACGGTGAACACTTCCGGCAGCCAATCCCACTTCTGCTTCATCAGCGGCATCACCTGTCCCAGGCCGTTGTCGGTGAACGCAATCACATTGCGCCCTTGCTGCTGTGCAGTTTCCGCATAGCCGTCCAGCAGATCCCACCGCAGCGGGAACTCGCCGAGTCTCTCGCGTTCGAAGTTGTCGTCGAAGATAATTTCGTCGCCGGGGACGAAATCGCTCTTGGAGTAGTTGGTCTCCTGCGCGCCGGCTGCCATTCCGAACAGCAGCAATATTGCAGCGAATAAGGTTTTCTTCATGATTGTATGTTGTTAAAAGGTTTGCTAATCGAGGTTGTCTTCTTTCTCCAGGGTGATGATGTTCTCCACAATAGAGACGTAGGCGTTGCTGGTGCAGACTGTCGCCGGGGGGCGAAAGTAAGTAAAAATAGTGACTCAGTGTTGTTTAGGTGTTTTCGGATTCCCTTCAGAGGAACCGTTCACGACTGCAAAGGTAAGAAGAATTTTTGAACTGGCAAAAAAAAATCTCTCTTGTTGTTTTGCCTTTTTTCGTATCTTTGCAGCGTGAAACAGGATGAATTATACATTGCTTTTGCGCCGCTGCAGGGGTATACCGATGCGGCGTACCGGCGGGCGCATTGGGAGTGCGCCGGCGGGGTGGGGGAGTACTATACGCCCTTCGTGCGGATCGAGAAAGGGGAGGTGCGGCGCAGGGACCTGCGCGACACAGACCCCGAAACCAACCGCGACGTGCCCACCGTGCCGCAGGTCATTGCCCGCGACGGCGACGAACTGGCGCGCCTCTGCGACGCCCTCCAGGCGCAGGGCTGGCGGCGCATCGACGTCAACATGGGCTGCCCCTTCCCCCTCCAGGTCCGTGCCGGACGCGGCAGCGGCCTCCTGCAGCACCCCGACAAGCTGAAGGAACTCCTCGCCGAGATGCAGCGTCGGCCGGAGGTCGTCTTCTCCGTCAAGATGCGCCTCGGGCAGGAGAGCACCGACGAAGGCCTGCGGGCGCTGGAGACCGTCAACCGCATGCCCCTCTGCCACGTCACCCTGCATGCCCGCCTGGGACGCCAGCAGTACAAGGGAACGCCCGATCTCGAGGCTTTCCGTCGCTTCGCAGAACATTGCGTGCACCCCATGGTGTACAACGGCGACGCGGAAGTGCAGTCAGGAGTTAAGAGTTATGAGTTAAGGGTTATGGCTGACGCGGACGGGAACGACAGCAATAAAAGCAACATGCTGCTGCAGGCATTGCCGAACCTCAAGGGCGTCATGATCGGCCGTGGCTTGCTGGCGCGGCCGTGGATGCTCAGCGAACGGGAACCCAAAGAGGTGCTGTGGACCATGCACGAGCGGCTCTACTGCCACGCAACGACGACCCTCTGCGGCGACAGCCAGGTGCTGGCGCGGCTGCGCGCTTTCTGGGAATACATCGACTTGGAACAGGCCCTTTCCGCGGGCTGGCAGCCCTCGCACCAAGACTCGCAGGCTGGCGGCCTGCGTTCCGCCAAGGTGCGCAAAGCCATCATGAAAGCCACCACCCTGGCGCGCTACCGCGAGGCGGTGTCTATGGCCAAGGGCATGTCTTTCTGCGACAGATAGAACATATAGAGTATGGCGGGCTTCGTGCCCCGGTTCTCGCCGTGGTGGACGGTGCCGACCATCTCGACCACCGTCTCGCCCTCGTGCACCGTCTTCTCGGTGCCATCCTCAGCCACGATGGTCAGCTCGCCCTGAGTGAGCACCCCGAAATTCATCACCTCGTGGTGGTGCCACCCCAACGTGCAGCCCGCCGGGAACACATACTTCATGGCCACCAGCTCTGGGCGCCCCTGCAGGTAGTCGGGCAGCTGTGCCCCATCCCAGCTTTGCGAGGTTCGGAAAAGTTCTGTCGTTACAACATCTTTCATATCCTATACGCTAACTTGTTCACATTCATGCTGCTGGACGCTGCCGTTTCTTGTAGCGGGCGTCGGCAGAGATGAAGAGACCCACGATGGGGATGAAGAGGTAGATGTAGCCCTCGATGCACTCGATGGCGAGCATGATGATGGCCTCGAAGGCCACCACGAAGCAGAAGGCCGAAAAGAGGCAGCGGTGGAAGAGGTGCGTGCGGCGGGTGTCGACCACCAGCTTCGCCACCACCATCAGGAACATCACTACGTGGTAGGCAATCATAATCCACACGCCGGTGATGGGCGCAAACGAGTCGGCAATGCCGGCCGCGGAGACCCCGGCGAGCATCACAATGATAATCCAGTTCCATTCGCGCCACTGCTTCTCCTTGAGGCCCATGCGGTCGCTCTGGTGGGCGATGACGTGCAGCAGGACGTTGAACATGCTGTAGGCCGTGTAGCTCAGCAGCGCCACACCCAGCAGCGACCACCCCGTGCCCACCACCTGGCGCTGGCAGAACCAGCCCACGCACACCTCCTTGCGGTGCAGGTCGGTGTCCTCGAAGAGCGGCAGGTCGCCCGAGAAGCAGTAATAGTAGGTCGCCGCCAAGGCCACCCACCACAGCGTGTACAGCAGCGGATAGAGGTTGCGCTGCTCCTGCTTGTAGATGACGAAATAGATGACCCTCATGGCCACCGCCAG
Source organism: uncultured Bacteroidales bacterium (assembly GCA_937884485.1). Lineage (GTDB taxonomy): Bacteria > Bacteroidota > Bacteroidia > Bacteroidales > P3 > Colimorpha. The sequence continues at coordinate 13,838 of CALGCG010000100.1, read as the reverse complement.
AACCAGCAGGAAGATGGGGATGGCGATGGGGTGCAGCCCCAGCGGATTGCTGTGGTGAAGCCCCAGCAGGGCGGGGATGTTGCTCATGGGAGCGTTGGCATTGATATATTCAGAGAGTGCAGAAAAAATCATAACTGTCTTGTTGATTGCTTATTGTTGCGGATTCCCGCTTTTCAATGATTGCACAAAGGTACGAAAAAACTCCGAGATGGGTGAAAATATTTTTGCACCCGCCCCGGGGCGGAACTCTTTTCAGGTGTTGCACAACTGGTGCGATGCACCTACTACAACCCTATCAAATACCTACCATCTCCCTACCAACTCCCACCACAGTGGGAGATGATAGGTCTGTGGAAAGGCTGTAGTCGTGCCTTTTTAACATCTATTAGTAAAGTTCGGCGTGTTTTTTGCCTCCGTGTCACCAGGGTGGAAGTTGCCGCTGTAAGGAAGCTGATAGGACAATAAAAACAGAACTTGTCCGTTATGTTAAAAAAAAATATGGCTGTACTAGCAACATACAAGGCTCATGTAACTCCGAAGTACGACACCTTTCTGCCTTTCCGCGTGGCAGTTGTGTGCATCGCCGCGGTGGTTTTTATAGGTGGAGCGGTGCTGACAACCTATTTCAACTGGAGGGTGGAGGTGCTGCTGCTCTATCTTGCTGCGCTGTGCTTCGTTGCTGCTGTGGTCGTGTATATCGACACGTACATGAAATGGCATTGCACGGAGGAGACCGTGTCGGTGCAGCACGAGATGCTTGTCGTCGAGCGTCGCAAATGCCTCTTCGGCCGCCGGAAGGAGATTCCGCTGTCGGCCATCAGAAAAGTTGAGACCTACGACGGCGTCGGCCAGCGCTCGGCGACGCTGCGTGTGGTCTATTCCAACACCTCCTACCGCTTCGGCCTCTGCCTCTCCGACGCCGACCGCCAGGCCCTGGGACGAAAGATTATGGAGCTGGCCGGGCGGTATGTGTGATTTCGTCCGGTGGCTGCTCACCACACGTGAGCACCTGAAGGAATTCGACCTGATCGACGTGGACAACTGGATAGAAATCGTCGACCCCCTGCTTGGCGATTACCGCTTCTGAGCACTGGCGTCCCGCGTTTACCATTCCTCCCCGTACCACGCCATCTGCAGGGGTTCCTTGCGGTCGATGACTTCGGCGGGCATGTTCAGTTTCTTCACCTTGGGCTTCAGGCCGAAACCTATGCCGCCGCCGATGTGGGCCGAGGCGGCGGCGCTGCGCGTCTGTTTGGACAGGGTGGGGATGTCGAGGACGTCGGAGAGGCCGTTGATGCCGCCCACGCCGGCGTTGAGGGAGAAGAAGAATTGCTCGCCCACATAGTAGCGCAGCCCCAGTTCCAGGCTGCCGCTGAAACCGTAGCGGTTCAGGCTGTAGTCCTTTCCGCCAAAGGCGAAGGTGTTGTGCAGGATGGCCAGGCCGAGGGTGGCGCCGAACCGCAGTTCCAGGTGCTCGGTGAGCATGGACGAATGACGGATGACCAGCGAGAGGTTGTGGACGACGGCGTGTTCGTCGAGAGCCAGGTTGCCGGTGAAGACGTTCGTGTTCTCGTAGCGCAGGCCGTAGTAGGCGTGGTTCCCATGCCGTAGACCGAGGTTGAAGGCCGAGGTGAGACCCGTATACCCCTCGGTGTTGTCCTGCAGGGCCGAGAGGGCGGGGTAGTTGAAGTAGTGGGTGACGTTGAATCCCACCTCGCTCTCGAGGTGCCACTTGCGCTCCTGCCCGTGGAGCACCATCAATGGTGCTAACATGGCGATGATAATTGCAAATCGTTTCATATACATTATTGTTTTTCCACAATTGTTTTTCGCATTATTGACGTATAACAGGCCAGAATCTTACATCCTCGTGAAAGTTTTTTTTGCCATTCTGTAAAATGTTCGTATCTTTGCAGCCAAATTCGTAACAATGGACAAATACAACCAACGCGGCGTTTCGGCCTCCAAGGAGGATGTGCACAACGCCATCAAGAATATCGACAAGGGCCTTTATCCCAAGGCTTTCTGCAAGATTATCCCCGACCTGCTGGGCGGCGACCCGCAGTATTGCAACATCATGCATGCCGACGGCGCAGGCACCAAGAGCAGCCTGGCCTACATGTACTGGAAGGAGACCGGCGACCTCTCCGTGTGGAAGGGCATCGCCATCGACGCCATCGTGATGAACACCGACGACCTCCTCTGCGTCGGCGCCCTCGACCACATACTCCTCTCCTCCACCATCGGCCGCAACAAGCAGCTCGTTCCCGGCGAGGTCATCTCGGCCGTCATCAACGGCACCGAGGAGTTCTGCCAGACCATGCGCGACATGGGCATCGACATGGTGCTCACCGGCGGCGAGACTGCCGACGTGGGCGACCTCGTCCGCACCATCATCGTGGACTCCACCGTCTCCGCCCGCATGCGCCGCGCCGACGTCATCGACAATGCCAACATCAAGGCCGGCAACGTCATCGTGGCCCTCGCCTCCTACGGCCAGGCCACTTACGAGACGGCCTACAACGGCGGCATGGGCTCGAACGGACTGACCTCGGCCCGCCACGATGTCTTCTCGCACATCTACGCCGAGAAGTACCCCATGTGCTATGACCACAACCTGCCCCAGGAGGTCGTCTTCTGCGGCTCCAAGCTGCTGACCGACCCCACTGAGGTGCCCGGCGTCGACGCAGGCCACATGGTCCTTTCGCCCACACGCACCTACGCCCCCATCATCCGCCGCGTCCTCGACGAGTACCGTCCCAAGATCGACGGCATGATCCATTGCTCCGGCGGCGCACAGACCAAGGTACTGCACTTCATCGACAACCTCCACGTCATTAAGGACAACCTCTTCCCCGTGCCGCCGCTCTTCAAGATGATTCACGAGGAGAGCCACACCGACTGGCAGGAGATGTACAAGGTCTTCAACATGGGCCACCGCATGGAACTCTACACCGACGAGGCCACGGCCCGCGGCATCATCGACATCGCCCGCAGCTTCAACGTCGACGCCCGCATCATAGGCCGCGTCGAGGCCGCCCCGAAGGCCCAGGTGACCGTTGTTTCGGAAAACGGAAAATACGAATACTATGGCTGAAGTATCGCTCGTTGACTCCTTCCAGAACCGCAAGCAGGCGCGTCTGGAAAGCGGCGAGGCCGACCGCCTCTCGAGCCGCAGTTTCAACCTTGCCCTCACGGGTATGCTGGCTTACGGCCTGCTGCTCAACGCCGTGATGGTGTACTACTTTGCCGAGCCGCTGACGAACATGCTCGTCGGCGTCAGCCCCTGGGTGATGCTGCTGGGCTACATTGTGCCCACGCTCATTGGCGTCGTCCTTGCCGCCAAGTCCACCAACCCCCTGGTGAGCTTCATCGGCTACAACCTCGTGGTGCTGCCCATCGGCGTCATGCTGACGCTCGTCGTGCCGGGCTTCTCCGCCGCCGTGGTCACCAAGGCCATGACCCTCACCGGCATGGTCACTGCCACCATGATGCTCCTGGCGCTCATCAAGCCCTCCTTCTTCCTCGGCCTGGGGCGCACACTCTTCTTTGCCCTGATTATCGGCATCGTGGCCGAAATCGTGGCCACCTGGCTGTTGGGCTACCGCGGCGCCCTGTTCGACTGGCTCTTCGTCATCCTCTTCTCCGGCTACATAGGCTACGACGTCGCCAAGTCGCAGGCCTACCCCAAGACCCTCGACAACGCCGTCGACTCCGCCCTCGACATCTACCTCGACATCATCAACCTCTTCATCCGCCTCCTCTCCATCCTCGGCCGTAGGGAATAGTCTGAACAAATAATTTTCAAAAAAAATTAAAAATTACACAATAAAAACAAAACACCCTCGTTTTAATGGGGTCTTTCGAGACGAAAGAGTGCGACAATAGCTCAGTTGGTAGAGCGGCGGCTTCCCAAGCCGCAGGTCGCGGGTTCGAGCCCCGTTTGTCGCTCGCCGTCAGCGGAGTGCAGCCAGAAGGTTGCACTCCGCTTTTTTTCAGCCGTGCGCTTCCCCGCTGTCAGCGGGTTGTGCTCGGGATAGATGCGCGATAGTCCCTCTTCTGGGTGCATGGAAAGTGCCATGTTTGGCGGACGGTATGAAATTTAATTTTGCCATTCCAGCCCTTTTTTGTATCTTTGCAAGTTCACTATGGTGTGAACCAACTGCATTATGTATTAATAATAAAATAATTATGTCGAAAGAAAAGACTATAGACAACGCAAAAAAACAAGGAAAAGGAATCTTCGGAAAGATATGGAGCAGCGAAGACATGTCGGCCACGAGTTTCAAGAAGGAGGCCTATGCCTATCTGCTGGTGATTGTGGGTAGCGCGCTGTTCGCCATCGGCGACGTGATGTTCTCCAACCCCTACCTGCTGGCTCCCGGCGGCACATGGGGTCTGTCCAATGTGCTGAGCACCGTGTTCGGCTGGCAGATCAGTATCACGGCTATCTGCATGGATATCCCGCTGCTGATTATAGGCACCATCATTCTGGGCCCCCGCTTCGGCATGAAGACCGTGGTTTCGACCATCCTCATCTTCGTCTTCGCCTGGATTCTTGAGCACACCTGGGGCTACAACCCCGTGGTGCACATCGGCGACTTCGTCACCACCCAGCCTGCCGACCTGACCGACTATAACCTTGTGCCCCACAGCGACGAGAACGGCGGCACGGGCCTGTGGTTCAAGCCGGACTATGTCATCAACACCCTCGTGACGGGCCTCATCTACGGTGCCGCCATCGGTTTGATTTTCCGCAGTGGCGCCACCAGCGGCGGCTCGGACATCATCTCGATGATTATCCACAAGTACACCAAGATTTCGCTCGGCACCCTGGTGATGATTGTCGACGGCTGCATCACCCTCTCCACCTTCATCGCTTTCAAGGAGGTGCGCCTGCCCATCTACTCCATCGTTGTCATCGCCATCGAGAGCTTCATGATCGACCTTATCGTCGACGGCATGAAGACCCACAAGACCATGTTCATCGTCACCGACAAGGTGGAGACCGTGCGCAACTACATCATCAACGACCTGCATCGCGGCGGCACCTGCTTCTCCGGCACGGGCCTCTTCAACGGCGTGGAGCGCAAGATGGTCTACGTCACCCTCGAGCGTGGCGACATGGTGAAGCTGCGTTCCCATCTCTATGAGCTTGATCCCGATGCTTTTGTCAACGTGATGAACAGCTCTGAAATCCTTGGCAAGGGCTTCAAGGCCCTGCCCAAGGAATAAGGGCCGGCGCAGGAACTTTGGCGTTAATTTTTTGCTGACATAATAAAAAAGCAAAAATCACGTTACGATAGAAATATATGAAGGTACTCCAGCTCTGCAACAAACCACCCTATCCGTCCGTCGACGGAGGCACCATGGCCATGAACAGCATCACCCGAGGGCTGCTGTCCAGAGGCTGCGAGGTGAAAGTGCTGACGGTGAAAACCGACAAGCACCCGGTGCTTGAAGAGCGCGTGGACGACGACTACCGTCGCCGCACGGGGCTGGAGGCCGTCTATGTGGACCTCGGTGTGAAGCCCTTGCCGGCGCTGGGCGCCATGCTGTGCGGCGAGTCGTACCATGTCAGACGCTACATCAGTCAGGATTTCGCCGCCAAGCTGCGGCAGATACTGCAGGCCGAGGAGTTCGACGTGGTACACGTCGAGAGCATCTTCCTCACCCCCTATGTGCCGCTCATCCGCAAGTATTCCAAAGCCAAGGTCATGCTGAGGGCCCACAACGTGGAGCACCTCATCTGGAAGCGCGTGGCCCAGAGTTGTCCCAATGCCTTCAAGCGTTGGTATCTGAAGCACCTCTCGCTGACGCTGAGGGCCTACGAGCTGGAGCACCTGAACGACTATGACGGCATAGTGTGCATTACGCGCAACGACGCTGAATGCTTCAAAAACAACGGCTGCCGTCGTCCTGTGACGGTCATCCCCTTCGGGGTGGAGCCCGAAGACCTTCCCCATGTGGAGGCCGAGCCGGACTCCCTCTTCCACATCGGCGCCATGGACTGGCTGCCCAACCAGGAGAGCATTGGCTGGCTGCTGGATGAGGTGTGGCCCGTGGTGCACCGCGAAGTGCCGCGTGCCAAGCTCTACCTGGCAGGACGCAAGATGCCCGAGCGCTGGATGAAAGCCCGGATTGAGGGTGTGAGCGTCGTGGGCGAGGTTCCGGACGCCATGTATTTCATCGGAAGCAAGAAAATCAACATAGTGCCCCTCCTCAGCGGTAGCGGCATCAGGGTGAAGATCATCGAGGCGATGTCCGTCGGCAAGACGGTGATTACCACCACGGTCGGCGCTCAGGGCATCGACTATACCGACGGGGAGAACCTTCTCATTGCCAACACGCCGGAAGAGTTTGCACGACAGATTAAACGCTGCCTGGACGACGACGATTTCTGCACCCGTGTCGGACAGGCGGCAGCGCGTCTGATAGCGGAGCATTATGACGAGGGCAAGCTTGCCGACAGATTGATAGACTTCTATAACCAAATAATAGACGCATGAAAATGAAAAACATGAAGAGCTTTTTTGTTGCCTTGGCAATGATGCTTGTGTGTGGCGTTGCTTCATCGCAACAGCTCACCATTCCGGGGACCAGCATTACCTATCGGCTCAACAGTGAGGATTGGCGCTACCTGCGCACGTTCGAACTGGCTGAGGGTGGCGACGTCTATCTCTATTGCTACACGGGGCATGTGCTGAAAGACATGGAGGGAGACACAGTGCTGCCTTTCCTGCGCATCTATGTCAACAAGGACTACAGCGGAGACCTGTATGAACTGGCCTACGAGCGCTATGAGGCCCAGCCTTTCCAGTCGCTCAAGGAATACAGCAAAGGCGATGGAATCCCCTCGAAGGGTGGCATAGGCTATATCGGCGCCTACACCAATCCTGCCGACCAGAAGGATTACCAGTTCTATATGGTCTACTTCAAAGACCGTGGCACCTCTGTCGAGTTCAGGCTGGAGACCACCAAGGATACCTTCGAGGAAATGGAATTTGAATTCAAGGATATTTTGAGCACAATAAAATAGTGGAAATGAAAAAACTATTGACTTTATTGGGATGTTGTATGCTGGCCACTGCCTCGATGGGGCAGGGTGAGCTGCTCGACTCGCTCAGCGACTATCAGGCGCGATTCACCAAGTTGAACAAGGCCTATGCCAAGTCGCCCGACAATGTGGAAGCGCTCTACAACCTGGCGCAGTTCTATTTTGACAATTCGCATCCTATGCGCAACCTGCCGATGGCCATGAAATACATTCAGCGCGCCGAGGCATGCCACATCAAACTTATTGAGGACGACCATACTGGCGAACTGGCGCGTCTGGTGCGTAACGACATCACCCTTACCACTATCCGTCAAACCAAGCAGGCCATCATCGACGCTGCCTACAACACTATCGAGGTTCGTACGGATATGTCGGGGGTGGAGTTGGACACCTATCTTGACGCTTTCGGCATTGACATGGAACTGGTGCGTCTGCTCCGCCAGCGCCGCATCAATCAGGTGTACGACGACTGCCTGAAGAAAGGCACTGCCGAGGCCTACTACCATTTCATTGACGTATACTCCGGCACCACCGAGGCCGAGCAGATGGAGGAGCGCCTGGCACGTCTGGCACCGGGTATGTTCGAAGGATTGACCTCCGCGGAGCAGGTCGATGCCATTGCCACGCGCTACCCGCTCAGCCCCTCCGTGCAAAGGGCTGCCGAGAAGCAGAAGAGCCGTATGGCTTATGCCGCCGCCAGCAAGCGCAACGATGTGGCCGGATACATGGAGTTCCTTGAACGCTACCCCTCCAGCGACGAGAGCCAGCAGGCCCGCGACCGCCTCGACAATCTTCTCGAGGTGACCTACGCCAAGTGCAAGACGGCCATGGATTATGCGCTTTTCGCCAATACTTATTCCGACATTTCCTTGGCCGACAAGGCCTTGGGTGAGGTGCGCACCCTCCTGACGAAGGAACAGGATGTGGCTGCGGCACGTTATTACCTTGAGCATTTCAAGCTCGATCCCTATTACAACGACATCTACAACCTCTATTATTCCTGGCACGCTGCCGAAGGCAACGGAGATCCCATCAAACGCTTCAATCGCGAGAATCCGGATTTCCCCTATCGCCGCGCCATCGAGAACGACCTTGAGTCGGCCAAGATCATCGACCGCATCAACCTCATGGAAGACTTTCTCGAGGTGGAATACAACCGCTATGCGGGATATGTGCGTCAGCTGATGGGCAAGAAGATTGCCATTGTGCCGCTGCAGCGTATGATACAGGTGATGATTGGCAGCCGAAACTATCAGGCCGCTTTGGACCGTGTGCGTCGTTTCGACATTTGTTTCGAAAATCTTTCCACCGCCGAGTACAAGGAGTTGCAGCGCATCCTCTCGGCTGCCGCCACGGGTCGCAAACTCACCAAGGAGTTCTCGGCCACCTACCATGTGATGAATCCCTGCCTCAACGAGGTTGACGGACGGCTCTATTTTACCCGCACCGCGGGCAGCAGCCGTCGTATATGCTATGCTGTAAAGGAGGGCAATCAGTGGCGTCCCGCGGGCGAGGCCACGTTTGCATCGCTGATTAATACCGACGGCCTCACGCTCTTCGGTTTCTACGCCGGTGGCACGCGCATGCTGTTGGGCTCCGACGGCAACGTGATGATGGCCGAGAAAGACGGCGATGGTTGGCGCATCACCGACATTCCTCCCTATCCTGTCAATACTGATTATATTGAGACCGATGCTTATATGCTGCCCGACGGCAGTGGCTTGTTGCTGGCCTCCGACCGCCCCAACGGTTACAATCTCCAGGCATCGGGAGCCTATTTCCATGGCGATACCGCTCTGGCTACCGACCTTTATTATATTCCTTATAATAATGGTACCTGGGGCACACCGGTCAACCTCGGCTCGTCTATCAATACCCCCTATTCCGAGCGTTGTCCTATCATGAGCCGCAATCTGAAGACGCTCTATTTCGTCACCGACGGCCGTGGAGGTTTGGGATACAGCGATGTATATGTGGCCACCCGCACCAATAATCAGGACTGGACTTCATGGTCCACCCCGCAGAATGCCGGCAAGGAACTCAATTCGGGTTACACCGAGACCTCGCTGAGCTTCAGCCCCGATGAAAAACGTATCTTCCTCTCCGTCAACTCCAGCCTTGGAGCCTTCTCGGCTTATAGTTTCCCCACGTGGCATGATGCCTCCAACTCCTACGAACCTTACACTATCGACATTCTCGGCATGGAGTCCAACCTGCTCCGTGTCCGTGTGGCTGACATGGCGCAGCAGTCGGTGGTGCAGATGATGGATTGCTCCGGCGAGAGCAATACGCTCACTATCAACGTCCATAAGGGTAAGACTTATGCCATCCTGGGCGATGCCGGTCTCTATTTTGTGCCTGCTGTGATTATCAATCCTATGGAGAAGACCAAGCAGCGTCTTAAAGGCTACACCTTCCCGGTTATGGTGGCTTCCGACAAGCCGGTGCAACTCTATGCTGTCGATTTCGACGCCACGGGCTCTGCCCTCACGCCGGTCGCTCGAATCCAGTTGGAGCAGTTGGCGCAATTCCTCAGCCATCAGCCCAACGGTGTTGCCGAGTTCTGCATCGATGTGGCAGGCTCCGACGACAAGATCTGCTATAACCTTTCCCTCGAGCGTGGACGTCTCATCCGCGACTTCATGGTCGAACAGGGTATTGACGCTTCCCGCGTCATTATCTCTGCCTATGGCAACGTAAACGTCAAAAAGAAAGGCAAATCGGGCGTCTCTGTCCGTTTCAGAGAACAATAATAAAAATCATTGCATTATGGAACAACACCGCATTATCATGGTCGACGGCCGGGCCGTCCACTATCGCGACGAGGGCCGCAGCAATGGCAAAGCTTTGGTCCTGCTCCATGGCTTCCTGCAAAGTCTGGATGTGTGGAGCTCTTATGTCCTCTCCTATATGCACGACCTCCGTGTCATCACCATCGACCTTCCGGGCCATGGCCATTCCGACACCTTCGCAGAGGTGCACTCGATGGACTTTATGGCTCGCACAGTCAAGACGGTGCTCGACGAGGCTGGTGTTGACCAATGTGTTATGGTAGGCCACTCCATGGGTGGATATGTGGCGTTGGCTTTCGCCGAGAAATATCCTTATTCTTTACGCGGTCTGGGCCTCATCAATTCCCATGCGCTGTGCGACAGCGAGCACCATCAGGAGTGCCGCAAGTCGGTATGCGAGCAGGTGCTCGAAAACAGGGCTTCCTACATCGTCAACTTCGTCCCCACACTCTTCGACGATTCCAACCGCACGGCCCTGTCGCAGGATATTAAGGACCTTCAGGAACAATGCCTTGAAACACGTACCGAATCCATCATTGCTGCCCAGAAAGGCATGATGGCACGCCCTTCGCGCATTGGTGTCCTGCAGCAGTTGGAGGTGCCGGTACTTTTTGTCTACGGTAAAAAAGACCCCCGCATTCCCCTCGAGATCGCCATTTCGCAAGCAATGCTGCCCCATCATTCCGAAATCCTTCTGCTCGAAAATGTAGGCCACATGGCCTTCATGGAGGAGCGTGAATATGTTAAGCCGCGCATAAAAAACTTTGTTGATACCTGTTATTATTAATATTTTTGTTAAAAACGGAAAAAAAATTTTTTCAATTGAAAAATAAAGTGTACATTTGCGGTATTCAAATAAAATAAATGTTTAACATAATAAATTGAGTAACATGAAAGTAAACGAAATTATGGCCAACCTGGAGGCCAAACATCCCGGTGAAAACGAATATTTGCAGGCCGTCCGCGAGGTCCTCGAGACCATCGAAGAGGAATACAACAAACACCCCGAGTTCGAGGCTAACAAGATCGTCGAGCGCATCGTCGAGCCCGACCGTATCTTCACCTTCCGCGTGACCTGGGTCAACGATAAGGGTGAGGTTTGCACCAACCTCGGCTACCGCGTGCAGTTCAACGCCGCCCTCGGCGCCTACAAGGGTGGTCTCCGCTTCCACAAGGCCGTCAACGTCAGCATGCTGAAGTTCCTCGGCTTCGAGCAGATCTTCAAGAACAGCCTCACCATGCTGCCCCTCGGCGGTGGTAAGGGTGGTTCCGACTTCGACCCCGTTGGAAAGAGCGACGCCGAAATCATGCGCTTCTGCCAGGCCTTCATGTATGAGCTGTGGCGCAACATCGGTCCCGATCAGGACAGCCCCGCCGGTGACGTCGGAGTTGGCGGTCGTGAGATCGGCTACCTCTATGGTGCCTACAAGAAACTCGCCCGCGAGCACTCCACTGGTGCTCTGACCGGCAAGAGCTACGGCTGGGGTGGTTCCCTCATCCGTCCCGAGGCCACTGGTTTCGGCGCCATCTACTATGTCGAGCGCATGGTGAAACAGCAGAACGACAAGATGGAAGGCAAGCGCATCGCCCTCTCCGGCTTCGGTAACGTTGCTTGGGGTGCTGCCACCAAGGCCATCGAGCTCGGTGCCAAGGTCGTCGCCATCAGCGGCCCCGACGGTGTCTGCGAGATCGAGAACGGTATCACCAAGGAAATGATCGACTACATGCTTGTCATGCGCGCCTCCAACCGCAACAAGGTTCAGGATATGGCCGACAAGTTCCCCGGCCAGTGCAAGTTCACCGCCGGCAAGAAGAGCTGGGTCGTGAAGTGCGACATCGCCATGCCCTGCGCCTTCCAGAACGAGCTCGCCGAGGAAGATGCCAAGATGCTCCTCGCCAATGGCGTGAAGTATGTTGCTGAGGTCTCCAACATGGGTTGCCAGCCCGCTGCCATCGCCGCCATCCAGGCCGCCAAGGTTCCCTTCGGCCCCGGTAAGGCTGTCAACGCCGGTGGTGTTGCCACCTCTGGCCTCGAGATCTGCCAGAACGCTGAGCACCGCAACTGGACCGCTGAAGAGGTCGACAAGAACCTCCACACCATCATGAACAACATCTACGACATGTGCGTCGAGCACGGTCGCGAGGCTGATGGCCACATCAACTACGTGAAGGGCGCCAACATCGCCGGCTTCATGCGTGTTGCCAACGCCATGGTTGCTCAGGGTATCATCTAATTGATTCTCTTAGAATCCAGATAGCAAAGCCGCTTCGCGCAACGCGGAGCGGCTTTCTTTTTTTTCTGACGTATGGACACACTTGCCGCCACTCTGAAATCCCTCGACTACGGCGCGCTCCCCCTGAGCGACTACAGCCGCAGCTACATCCTGCGCATGCTGCCTAGCATCGACTACTATATGGACATCTATCGCCGCTGCCTGCGCCGCGCGCTCGCTGCCGTGCCCACGGCACCGTCTGGGCTGACGCTGGTGGACTATGGCGGTGGCCACGGATTCCTCAGCATGGCCGCCAAGCGTTGCGGTGTGGGACGGGTGGTGTATGTCGACGTCAACCCCCAGGCCGCCGAGGCCGTCAAAGCCATCGCTGCGGCGGTAGGCGAGGGCCCCGATGTGGTGCTCACCGGCGACTCCGCCGTGCTGCGCCAATGGTGCACGGCGAACGACGTGCGCCCCGACCTCCTGCTTGGCATGGACGTCATCGAGCACATCTACCGCCTCGAGGACTTCTTCGCCGACCTCCACGCCGTCAATCCCGCCATGCACATGCTGTTCACCACAGGCTCCACGCCCTACAACCCGTGGGTCAAGCGCCGCCTGCGTCGCGTCATGAAAAGCGACGAGCATATTTTCCTCTCCCAGCGGTGCAAGTTCATCCGTGAACAATTCCCCTCAATGATATATCCCATCGCCGCCTACTGGGCCTACAGCACCCGTGGCCTCGTCTACGACGATGTGGTGAAGGCCGTCAAATCCAACAAGCCCAATTACCTGAAGGACGAATACAACACCTGCGACCCCGCCACCGGCAGCTGGACGGAGCGCATCCTCCCCATCGGCGACTACCGCCGCCTCCTGGCGCCCCACGGCGTCCGGCTGCGCGTGCGCAAAGGCTTTTACAACAGCCGCCGCGGCGGCGCCAAAGGTGTGGCCTCGCGTGTGCTCAACGCCGTATTGCGCCTGCCGCTGACGCACTGGCTGGCGCCTTTCATCGTCCTCGAATGCCGTCCTGCCCAAAGTTTTGCACACGCGGGGCAATAATCGGGTCGCTTTTCCGTTTATAAAGTCATGAAAAAGATTGAAATCATCAATGGCCCCAACCTCAACCTCACGGGCCGCCGCGAGCCCGAGGTCTACGGCACCGCCACCATGGAGGACTGCATCGCGCAGCTGCGTCTGCAGTTTCCCGAAGTGGAGATAGGCTACTACCAGAGCAACGTCGAGGGCGAGCTCATCGACCACATACAGCGCGTGGGCTTTGCGGCCGACGGCCTCATTGTCAACCTCGGCGGCTACAGCCACACCTCCATCGCCCTGCGCGACGCCCTCCTCGCCGTCCCTGCGGCCAAAATCGAGGTGCACCTGAGCAACATCTTCGCCCGCGAGGACTACCGTCACCATTCCTTTGTCTCCTCCGCCTGCCGCGGCATGATCTGCGGCCTCGGCCTCCAGGGCTACGAGCTGGCCATCAGGGCTTTGCTTTGAAGGAAGGGAATCACTCCCTCGGTATAATATCGGGGACGGCACCGCTGCGCCGTCCTCCGGAGGCGGACGGGGCAGGCATTGCAGCCTGAATCACCTCGCCGGTCTCCGTGTCAACCATTTCGTCCGTTGCGGAATCTTCGTAAACCCCTGATTCTCCATCATCCACTCCCACACCGACATACGCCGTCTCCGAGCAGCGCCCCTGGGCGTCCATAGCGAAGGCATAGATATGGAGCGCCGGCGTCCCGCCGGCAAGAAGCTCGTCAGGCA
>CALGCG010000099.1 GCA_937884485.1 uncultured Bacteroidales bacterium | reverse complement strand
TCGACTCGAAGGAGCCCGACTGGAGCAAGTTCCGCGACTTCATTATGGGCGAGGTCCGCTACAACTCGCTGATGAAGACCTTCCCCCAGGAGGCCGAAGAACTCTTCGTCGCCACCGAGCGCAACGCCAAACTGCGCTACGAGGGTTACAAGAAACTGAGCGAGATGTAATCATCCGCTCAAAACCAAGTCTGGAAGGTCGAGAGGCCTTCCAGACTTCAAAAATATGCTATCACGAATTGTGACCGCATTATGAGATACAACAAAATATGGAATCAGATATAATCATATCGACCAATCATAAACCAAACGACATCAAGAATGTTATATATGAAATCCGAGGCCAGAAGGTTATGCTTGACAACGACCTTGCCGAGATGTATGAGGTCGAAGTATCTCAGCTTAAACGGCAGGTTCGACGCAACATAGACCGTTTCCCGAAAGATTTCATGTTTGAACTGACACCAGAAGAAGTATCATCTTTAAGATGCCAAAATGGCACCTTAAAGACAGGACGAGGGCAGCACAGCAAATACGCCCCATTCGCATTCACCGAGGAGGGCGTTGCCATGTTGTCAGGACTGCTTCGTAGCAAGATTGCCATTCAGGTTAATATCAATATAATGAGGGCATTTGTCGCTGTAAGGCAGGCGGTGGCGGCATTACAGGCATCGGAGTTGCGCTATGAGCAACTATCACACAAAGTCGACCAGTTGAATGCTTACGTAGAAGAAATATTACACGACCAGAACGACATCAACGACCAGCAGGAGCAGACCAACAACGAAGTAGCTCTACAGATAGAAGCCATCAACGACGCCCTCGACCAACTAAGGGACGAGAAAGCCAAACCGCGGAAGCCAATAGGTTTTAAGACCAACAAATAACGCCCTCCGCACCTGTGCGCGGTGAAAATGCAGAAATGAAACAATAAATTGAACGGAAACAACAAACACAGACAGACGATGAACGAAGAAAAATCTAATAACAAGGGACTGTCGTTCTATGGAACATTTGCACTCATCTACACGGCTCTTAACATTGCCGCATTCGTCATCTTACTGCTGACGACCGAATGGAGCGTGCTTGCCGACGACGAGGGCGACGGCTTTTGGGCAGGCTTTTGGTTTATGGTCATCGGCATTGCCGCCGCGCTAATCCATGGCATCGGACCAGCCATGATGTTCAAGCGCAGAGGTAACATCAAATTGCTCTACCTTTTCCCTTTGGTAGTGATGCTCGTAGGTTTTGCTGTGTTCCCATTTGAACCTTTTGCTTTAATAATTGGCATGTTTCTGATTTATTCCCTGGGCTACCCGTTGTTCAATTGTTTTGCATTCAATTCCTCCATAGTTAGTGGCTGCTTTGATAGCATTTGGGTAATGTCAACGGCACCTGCTGTCATCTATGCTCTGGTCATTTTTGCAACCACCTTGTTTATGCGAAGGAAACAACAAAGTATAAAAGAAAATCAATGAACATCTCAGTCTTCTGCGGGGCGTCGCTCCCGCACAGCGAACAAATCACAGAGGCCGCGCGGCTGCTCGGTTCTGCTGGGGCTGCGGTAGCGGTAATTATTCCAACCTTGTGAAAAATATTCTCACCATGTCAACTTTATTGTGTATCTTTGCATCCGATAATCAATGTTAAACTAAACTCTTAGAAAAAATGAAAAAAACATTATTAGCTTCGATTTGCGCCATTTTGTTTGCCGGGTGCGGCAATGCGCAGAAGGTTGACAATACTCCCGTGGCGGCGCTGGACTTGCAGCGCTACCTCGGCGACTGGTACGAGATTGCACGCTTCGACCATAGCTTCGAGCGCGGACTGGACTACTGCAAGGCCAACTACGCGCTGCGCGAGGACGGCAAGATTGCCGTGACCAACACCGGCATCAAGGAGGGCAAGCAAAAGACCTCCAACGGCAAGGCCAAGACCACCGACGAGGCCGCCGTGCTGCGCGTCTCTTTCTTCGGCCCGTTCTACTCGGACTATCGCGTGATGCTGCTCGATGCCGACTACCAGTGGGCGCTCATCGGCAGCGGCAGCGCCAAATACCTCTGGATCCTTTCGCGCACCCCCGAGCTGTCGCAGGAAACACTGAATACCATCCTCGCCGAAGCCCAGCGCCGCGGCTACGACACCTCGAAGCTCATCTGGGTTAAACAAAAGTAATACACAACACATTATGACAACACTCCTTATCCTTCTTGCAGTATCCCTCGCGGTGTCGGCCGTGGGCTGGAAGTATTTCATCTATTTCTTCAGTCTGGGCTACGGCTACGGCATTGTCGCGCTTTCGGTCGCAATGCTGGTGATGTTCGGCAGCGAACTCTCGGCATCCACCGTGGCGCTATGCGCGCTGCTCTTCGTCTTCGGTTTCCGCTTGGGCACCTACCTGCTTGTGCGCGAGCGTAAGGCTGCAGCCTATCGTAAAATCCTCTACGACCCATCGCTGCAAAAGAGGAAACCCGTCGGCGTCGTAATCGCGGTCTGGCTCTTCTGTGCCATACTGTACGTGCTGCAGGTCAGCCCGGTGGCTTTCCGCCTGATGAACACACGGGCAGGCTGCGAGGTCAGCGACCTGTGGGCGTGGATTGGCACCGCATTTGTTCTCTGCGGCATCCTGCTCGAAGCCGGTGCCGACGCACAAAAGTCCGCAGCCAAGAAGCGCAATCCCAAACGATTCGTCGACACAGGTCTCTACCGTATCGTTCGCTGCCCCAACTACCTGGGCGAGGTAGTTATCTGGACCGGCGTGCTGCTCAGTGGCATCGGCGCAGGCTTCGCCGTGTGGCAGTGGCTCATAGCCGCTATAGGCTACATCGGCATCGTCTACGTTATGTTCAGCGGTGCCCGTCGTCTGGAGTTGCGCCAAAACGAAGTCTATGGTAATGACCCCGAGTACCAGGCCTACATCAAGAAGACCCCCATCCTCATTCCCGGCCTACCAATCTATTCTGTGGCAAAACACAAGTGGCTCAGCGCTTGAAAAACCTAAATTCAAGTTAATAATGTATATACGAGAACTGGAATAATGACGTTATAGTCTAAAAAAACAATATGTGCGACCCTAAACAACAATCCAAGATAGAATTTGTTTCTTTTTGTATCGAACAGTACAAGAAGGCTAACAAGTTGGGCGGTGCAGAAACGGAACAGATGTTTCTGCAGAGGGGGGTGATTGACTTCCTGTTGGGGCATTATGAAGTGCTGCATACCCAAAGCGAACAAATTATACTGGGCGAGATTGACGAATACCTAAAACACCATCAGCTATGACACTCTATCACGGAAGTCTTGAAATAGTAGAACATCCACTAATACGCGAGGCCAACCGACCGCTGGACTTCGGCACAGGATTCTACACTACTACCAGCCTCCAGCAGGCTCGCCGATGGGTGAAGCTGCGTATGGAACAGAACAATGTTTCGCACGGCTATATCAACCGATATGAGTACACCCCGCAAAAAGGATTGAAGACTCGGCGTTTCCAATCGGCCAATGAGGCGTGGGTGGATTTTGTGCACGCTAATCGCACTATCCAGAACTACAAACACGACTACGACATCGTAACCGGGCCCGTGGCCAACGACAATGTCTACCTCAGTTTCATCGGAAATCATCAGCAAGCGCGAACTTATCCGCCGTCTGAAGACATACAAGTTGGTAGACCAACTGCTGTTCCACACCGAGCAATCATTAGCCACACTTGAATACACAGGCAACAAGGAGGTGAAACTATGACCCAGCCCAAGATAACACAGGACAATGTGCATCTATTGCTTCCAAGCAAGGTGGCACAGCTGGCCAACCGTCTTTTACAGGGCGGTTACGCTAAGAGTATGGCTGATGCTCTCACTATGGTTTACACATCACCCGTCTATGCAAAACTAGAGCAGGAAAAGACCAAATATTGGTGGCTGGGGGTGAACGCACTCTATCAGGAAATTACTATGCAATAGGGTCCACTTATGCGTATCGCAAGAACCATTGGCAACAAAAAGCTTTGGAGGCGGGAGAAGACGCTCTTCTTGACGTCGAGGATGGCGCCGGTGGGGTGCTATGAGAAGGTGTTCCGGTGGGTGGAGGAGTTCGACAGGTGGCAGTGCGCGGTGTGCTTCAACACGTCGGAACAGGAAGAGGAGGTGCTGAAGGCGCTATTGGTGTGCCACGTGCCGACGGTGCTGGTGGTGACAGGCAAATTCCGCAACACATACAACGTGCAGATTGAGCAGGCGCTGAAAGAGGACCGCCTGCTTATACTCGTGCTGCAACGCGAGGAGAGCGACGGCAAAGGCTTCGAGGCACGCCTGCGCAACCAATGGGTCATCGGTCAGGTACAACATATCGTCTGCGGCTACATCAACCCCAACGGCAGCATCTTCGGCCTGCTGGCGGGGCACAGCAACGTCACCCACCTGCTCGACAAGGCCGACATGAAAGCCGCCGAAGCCGTAGAGAAACCCTATCGCTGGACGGTGGCCGAGGACAAGCGGCTGCTGCGCATGTACTACGAAGACATGGGCATCCACGCCATCCACAAAGCCATCAACCGTCCCTACAGCACCGTCTACCTGCGCATCAAATCGCTCACCATGAACGACGAACTGCTGAAAGGCCGCGAGTTCGAAGACTACGTGCTGGAGTTGATGGGCGTGGCAAACAACGACAAACTGACCCTCAAGGAGTGGCGCGGCGACAAAAGCCTGCCCGGCATCTACCCCGAGGGCAACAGCAACCCCGACCTGGTGCTCGAATACGACGGACGACCCTTCGCCATCGAGTGCAAATGGCGGAGCCACATGCCCAAAGACATCAGCAAAGAGCTGCTGCCACCGGCCAGAGTGGCCCTCTTCGAGAAATATGCCAAGGAGCGCCATATGCCCGTCTATCTTCTCCTCGGCATCGGCGGCCTACCCAGCGACCCCGACCTACTCCTCCTTGCACCGATGGAGGACAACCTATCAATCAATACATTAAGCAAAAGACACGTCCAGCCAGAACACCTCCTGAAGCACATTCTCAAACCACCTCAAAAAAACCAAAACATGAAGGAAATGTACCCCAACCACTATGCCCTTTGGAACAAAGAGGATGACCAGCGGCTCGCCGAACTCTATCAGCGCCAGACCTCCATCCCCGACCTCATGACCCTCTTCGGCCGAAGCCGTAGCGGCATAACCTCCCGACTGCACAAACTAAATCTCATCTAAATATGGCATACATAAAAGTTCGACTTTCAACGCCTAAGCCTCGGTCTTTGGAGAGCCGGCAGGAGGCCAAGGAGTTTGGCGTGACGGGGGAGCAGATGGCGGCGCGGTACCTGGAGGACCAGGGGTACGTCATCCTCGACCGCAACTACCACCGCGGGCACAAGGAAGTGGACATCATCGCGCTGGACCACGGCGAACTGGCCGTCATCGAGGTGAAGACCCGCGCCAACGAGGACTACTTCACCGCCGAGCAGGCCGTCGACCACCGCAAGCGGCAGAACATCATCCGCGTGGCCAACAACTACGTGCGCCGCTACCACCGCACCGAACCCCTGCGCTTCGACATCATCGCCATCGTCGGCAGCGGCGCCAACGCCGAAATCCGCCACACAAAGAACGCCTTCAACGTATTCAGCTATTGACCACCTGGCGACCCTCGGTCTCCAACGCCACAAACAGCTCAAAACCTGACATTTACGCCACTGTCGAACGTCCAAGTCGTGCTGTGGAAATACAGACACATAACTCACACAAAGTCAATACCATCTCCCTATCAACTCCCACCCAACTCCTACCCAACTCCCACCATGGTAGGAGATGGGTGGGAGTTGGTAGGGAGATGGTAGGTGGTTATCAGGTAGTTGGAACCAGTCGTCAGAGGCGGCTTTCGACCACGGTCCAGTCGACCACTTTCCAGAGGGCGGCGAGGTAGTCGGCGCGGCGGTTCTGGTAGTCGAGGTAGTAGGCGTGTTCCCACACGTCGAAGGTCAGCAGGGGCGTGAGGCCGGCGGTGACGGGATTCTCGGCATTCTTCTGCTGCGTGATGACCAGCTTGCCCTCCTTGTCGGCGCTGAGCCACACCCAGCCGCTGCCGAAGAGGGTGGCGCCCTTCTGCTCGAACTCTTTCTTGAATGCCTCGACGCTGCCAAAGTCCTTTTCGAGTCTGGCAGCAAAAGCGGCGCTCATGGGACGGGCCGCGGGGCTGAACTGCTCGAAATACATGGTGTGGTTGAGCACCTGGCCGGCGTTGTTAAAAATACCACCTTCGCTGCGGCGCACCACCTCCTGCAGCGCGAGGCCTTCGAGGCCGCTGCCGGGCAGGAGCTTGTTGAGGTTGTCCACATAGGCCTTGAGGTGCTTGCCGTGGTGGAACGAGAGGGTCTGCTGGCTGATGACGTCGCCAAGGGCCTCATAGGGCAGGGCGGGCATGGCGAACTGGCCACCCTCGGGCATGATGTCTTTCATAATTGTCTATAATTTTAACTGTTAATACTGGCTGCAAAGATACGCAAAATATGTAACATGGTGAAAAATATTTTGTCATTTCGCAAATAATGAGTATCTTTGCATTCTCATTTTTAACACAGAATTATATGCTAGTCAAGACATACGGGAGTGCTATCATCGGTGTGAACGCCGTGACAGTCACGGTGGAGGTGAGCATGGGCGAAGGCTCGGGGTTCTTCATGGTGGGACTGCCGGACAACGCGGTGAAGGAGAGTGCGCAACGTATTGCGTCGGCCTTCGAGGAGTCGGGCATCAAGGTGCCCGGCAAGCGCTTCACGGTCAACCTTGCTCCCGCCGACCTGAAAAAAGAGGGTTCGGCCTACGACCTCCCCATCGCCATCGGCATCCTCGGAGCGGTAGGCATGCTGAAGAGCGACGAACTGGAGCGGTATGTCATCATGGGCGAGCTGGGGCTGGACGGAAGACTGCGCCCCATCAAGGGCGTGTTGCCCATCGCCATCGAGGCGCGGAAGCGAGGCTGCAAGGGCATCATCATCCCCGCCGAGAACGCCCGCGAGGCCGCCATAGTGAACAACCTGGAGGTCTACGGCGCCGAGAGCCTGAAGCAGGTGGCGGACTACTTTAACGGCCTGGCAGACCTGCCGCAGACCGTCGTCGACACCCGCGCCGAGTTCGCCCGGTCGCTGAACAGCTACGAGTACGACTTCGCCGACGTCAAAGGGCAGGAGACTGTCAAGCGCTGCCTGGAGATTGCCGCCGCCGGTGGCCACAACGCCATCATGATAGGCCCTCCGGGCTCGGGCAAGACCATGCTGGCCAAGCGCATGCCCGGCATACTGCCGCCGCTTACGCTCAACGAGAGCTTGGAGACGACGCAGATACACTCCGTGGCAGGCCTGATGCGCAAGGAGGACTCGCTGATAGCCGTGCGCCCCTTCCGCGCGCCACATCACACGGTGAGCGACGTTGCCCTCGTGGGTGGCGGCGTCAACCCCAAGCCAGGCGAGATCAGCCTGGCGCACAACGGGGTGCTCTTCCTCGACGAGCTGCCGGAGTTCAAGCGCACAGTGCTCGAGGTGCTGCGCCAGCCCATGGAGGAGCGGCGAGTGACGATTTCGAGGGCCAAGATGACCATCGACTACCCCGCCTCGTTCATGCTCATCGCCGCCATGAACCCCTGCCCCTGCGGCTACTACAACCACCCCACCATCGAGTGCACATGCCCCGCCGGCGCCGTCAAGCGCTACCTGAACAAGGTCAGCGGCCCGCTGATGGACCGCATCGACATACACATCGAGGTCACCCCCGTACCGGTGAGCCAGCTGAACCAAGAGGGGCGCGCCGAGAGCAGCGCCGCCATCCGCGAGCGCGTGGTGGCCGCACGGGCCATACAGACCGCCCGCTTCATGGGCCAACCCGGCGTGCATTGCAACGCCCAGATGAGCAGCAAGCTCACGCGCGAGCATTGCCAGCTCACCGACGAATGCCGCCAAATCATGGAGATGGCCATGAACCGCCTAGGCCTCAGCGCCCGCGCCTACGACCGCATCCTCCGCGTCAGCCGCACCATCGCCGACCTCGAGGCCTCCCCCGCCATCAGCCCCGACCACCTGCGTGAGGCCATCACCTACCGCTCGCTCGACCGCGACTCGTGGGGAAGATGACGAATGTTAAAAATTCATAAAATTACATCCCCCATGTAGACTTTTTGGAAAAACCCTGTTATAATAGTTGTAAAGGGGTGCGAAATACGCACCATAAATTATTGTTTAACAAAAAACCTTTACAACATGTACCAAAACATCAAAAAACTGACCGTGCTGCTCTTCGTGGCAGCCACAATGTTCACCTTCGCGTCCTGCAACAAGGACAACAACGACGATAACCCCTCCGGTGGCGGCAGCTCCGCCAACTACCCCGAGTCCGTTTCCGAGACCAAATGGAGCTGGGGTAGTCAAACAGGTTCGGAAGATATAAATGGTTATAACATGGTAATAGTCACTTTTTCGCAAACGGGAAATTTGACTTATGTCACCATGCAAAGACTTGACTACTCGTCCAATCTTTATCGGGGAACCTACACTTATTCTTCGGGGAATGGAACAATGGCGTTAGAGAACCCAGATACGCATGAGCCTGCTAGTGCCACATTCTCCATCAACGGCAATACGTTTACATTCAAAATTAACGGTGTCACCTACCCACTCACCAAACAGTAATCCCTTCAGAAAACCCTCACCTCCCCCAAGGGTGCCAGCCCCAAACTGGCACCCTTCTCCCTCAAAAAATAAAAAAACAAAAATAAATTTTGCCATGTTGCATATAATTCGTAAATTTGCAAAATAAATGAATAAATAAAGCCCAGCTGAAACAAAAAATGAGACAGACCATTCTCCTTTTCGCAAGCCTGCTGGCGTTGACAGCCTGCAGCGGCCAGACGGCGCAACGCGACAGCGTGGCCGACAGTATCGACATTGCCGTGGCCGACAGCAAGCCGGTCGAGAAGCAAACCCTCGTCATCGACGTGGAGACGCTCACGCCACCCAAAGGGCCTATAGCCACAGTGCCTTATAACAAGGTGCTGCGCAATCTCCTCAACGAGCTCACAAACAATTATGGCCCCATCATCGCCCACACGCGACAGACCCGGCCACTGGTGGAGTCGAACCACCCGTTCTTCTACACTATGTATCGCGCCTATGCCGACCACCGTCCCGTCGAGCTCTCGCCCGAGGCCCTGTGGCTGCTCATCTGCCAGGGGTTCTCGCTGCACGTGAACAACAACGCCGAGGAACTGCGGTCGCTGTTCGTCGACTTCGAGGGCAAGCGGACGCTGATGGCGTCCAGCCAAGGCATCCACCTCGACGACCCCAACAGCCCGTGGGAGCGCGTCTTCCCGCAATTCACCTCGCAGATTGCCGCCTACACTGGCCAGGAACTCATCGACGTACTCGCCGCCGACTTCACCACCTCGACGCCCGCTTCGCGCGTAGCCTCGCAAATTACCGTTATGGAGAGCATGAAGCAGTATTTCGACTACGTAATGACCATCTGCGGCATCCCTCAGGTCATCCTGCACGGCACGCCGGAGGACTGGCAGTCGGTCATCGACCGCACCGAATTCCTGCGGCAATACAAGCTCGACTGGTGGGTCGACGAGATGCTGCCCGTGCTGAGGAAAATCAAGAGTGCCTCGGAGGGCGAGGTGGACCAGGCCTTCTGGCGCGGTATGTTCAAACAACACGACCTGAAACACGAGATGTGTGGCGACCCCGAGACACTGGCCGACGGATGGATTGTGAAGTTCTACCCCTACGATTGCCATAAACACCGCAACAGCCTGAAAGGCCTCTACGACGGCACATCAGACCTCCCACCCGAGCTGGCATCGGTACCTGTCGGATTCGAGGGCGCCGATGGCCAGACCGCCAACCTCACCTTCTGGGCCGGCTTCGTGGGCATAGCCCAGGACACCGCCACCCTCTCCCTGCGCCCCGAGATTGGCTGGTTCATCACCCGCGACAAAGAGGAATAGCCATGACCTACGAACCGAACACCTGGGTGAACTTCGACGGCTACGTGTCGCTGGTCATAGGCGTATGGCCGGGCTACTACGAGCCTTTCGATGCCGAGGTGGTGGATGGCAAAATACGCTGCGGCGAACGAAGATACCGGCAAATAGTGCTGCGCGACCTCTTCGACAATCACGGACGCCGCCTGGCGGGCGTGCCGGCAATGAAATACCTCGAAACAATAGCGGAAGACCTAAATCCCGCCAGCGAGGAAGATATGCGACGCATTGAGCGCTTCCGTACCTCGCATCCCGACGAATACCGCCGCTGGATGGAGCGCGACGCCACCTGCACCGACTATGTGATGGTGGGCATCGCCGTACCGCCAGCGGAACAGAAAGCCACCCTGACCAAGCTTCGCAAGCTGTCGCGCAACCTGCCGACTGCGTTCACCTACCGCGAGCTGGCAGGCTTCGCCACCGAGGCCGGTGTAAGCCTGAAGGGCTGTTGCGACGAATATGATTCGCGCTATGATGACTATGTCTGCTTTGGACTCCACTTCCGAGTGGGCGAACAGCTGGGCAGGCAGCAGCTCTACTACGCCGTCAAACGCTTCGACTGCCGCGACAGCGCCGAAGATGCACGCCTGCTGTCCGACCCCTCATGCTGGTTCAACTTCGAACACCTGTTCCTCTTCACGGCACGCAACGTGAAGGAATACCTTGCGCTTCACCCCGACACGTCGCTGCAAAAGTTGCTCGAAGAGATGAAGACAGCCTTCAGCGCTCTCGTCGACAGCAAACACAAAAGCAACCCCTTGACAAACGAATTCTTCCGTTGGGTACCCAAACGGATGTTCGGCCGCGAAGAGGTCTGGATGGCTGCAGCCGAATACCTCGACCTCCTTGCCGACCGATACACCACCGCCCCCGTGGCCGACGCTCTGCGCACCCAGGAGTGGCAAAAGAAATACAATTGGATTTACGACGTATGCTCATAAACAGAAAACACAGGAAGAGGCAGAAGCCGCCCTGCCACCGCTGGCGCGTGGAAGTGGGCAATGTGGTGGTGTGGACCCGGAATGTGCAATACGGCGAACGGCATCACAGGCAATGGGATTCGGAGGCATTGTTCTTCGAGGCTCTACGTCTTGGCGACGATGAGCCGGAACGCCAAGTGGAACTCCTCACCCAGGCCATAGCGCTCACGCCTCGCGACTTCGATTGCTACAACAATCGCGGCATCGCGCGTGACGCCTTGGGCGACGCCGAGGGAGCGCTGGCGGACTACGAGCAGGCCATCCGGCTCAATCCCAAGCGCGCCGAAGCCTGGAACAACCGCGGTTTCCTGCGCTACAAGCAGCAACGCTACGCCGAAGCCATTGCCGACTTCGACCGCGCCATAGAGCTTGATCCCGAATACGCCAACCCTCGCGTGAGCCGTGGCGCCGCCTACGGTATGTTGGGCCAGCACGACCGCGCAATGGAGGACTTCCGGCAGGTCATCGAAATAGCCCCCGATTTCCTGATGGCCTACGTCAACCGTGCCGCCTACAATATGAACCTCGGCCAGCTGGACGAAGCCCGCAAAGACCTGCTATGGGTGCTGGAACAGGAACCCGACGACTACACACGCGCCTACGTCGACCAGTACCTCCAAATGCTCGACCAGCAACAGAAACCGAAGGAATAATTATTTTGCCATATCGCAAAAAGTTTGTATCTTTGCATCGATAAAAAAACGAAAGACATGACCCACAGGAAGAGCTATTCAATACTGACGGCGATGTTCTCAGCTGTTTTCTGCCTCACCATTCCGTCCATGGCCATGGGGCAGGACGACATCGTTGACAGAGCACAAACAGATACCGTTCCGAAGTTGAGAGCAGCGCCCGCCATCGAAAAAACGTTTGCTTTTGTCCATAGTGATTGCGGAGGGTTATTGCCATACTATCCTGATGTTGAATACGTATGGATGCCCCGGCGTATTGTAAAGCTCCCACAACTGCCGTCGTCTGTCCTTGAACGATACACCAG
Organism: uncultured Bacteroidales bacterium; assembly: GCA_937884485.1. Taxonomy (GTDB): domain Bacteria; phylum Bacteroidota; class Bacteroidia; order Bacteroidales; family P3; genus Colimorpha. The sequence goes on along the minus strand of CALGCG010000099.1, from coordinate 18,099 downwards.
CGACAAAACATTGTACGAAAACCGCAGGCTTCCTCCCTTGGTGGAAATAGAGGAAGTGGACGGCATCAAAATAATCAAAAAAGAGACCACCGATGACCCACGGGAAGAACATCTGCAACCAATTGAAGGAGGTCCGCAAGCGCATTGCGGAGGAAAATGACATACCTCTGGAGATAGAGGAGTGTACCTACAAGGGCGAGTGCCGCGGCACCTGTCCGCGCTGCGAGGCCGAGGTGCGCTACCTGGAGAACGCCCTGGCCGACCGCCTGCGGCTGGGCAAGGTGGCCACCATCGCCGGTCTTATGCTGGGACTGACTGGTACGACAACATATGCGGCTGAGAGTACACCCGACAAGTCTTTACCTGTGTTGAACAGTCACCATGAGACATATCGGGGCACTTCCATTGAGACTGATAGCGTCAAGGTGCGTGGTACGGTGACTGATGTCAGAACCAAAGAGGAACTGCCGTTTGCCAATGTGATTGTCACCACTATCAGCAAACGTGACACCGTTGCCAGTACGACTACCGACTTTGAAGGACGTTTTGAACTCGTCTTGCCGAAAGGGCAATACTCTCTGTCGGTGTACACAGTCGGTTACCAGCGATGGTCAACATGGTTCACCGCCAACGAAGAGACAAATCTGGGTAACATTACACTTGTTGCCCCAACCATGGGGTTGGTGGAAGTGGAAATACAAGGAATGCCTATTCAGAATGAGGAAGGCCCGGATTTAATTGGCCCGAACTCCTCTACACAAGAAATGGAGGTCGACGGTGTGAAGGTCATCGTGCGATAGTCTGTCGAAGCGCAAACAATGTCCTGCGCACATGTCTATATAAAAACGACAAAAGCGCGCTCCGCATCGGAGCGCGCTTTCTTTTCATTATCGCAGGCAGGATGCCTGCATACCATTGCGGGGCTTAGGCGCCGAGTTCGAGGCGCTTGAAGCCGGTGCACTTGAGGTCCTTGTCGGCCTTGGCGATGAAGTCTTTGACCTTCACCTTGCTCTCCATGATGTACTCCTGCTCCATGAGGGTGTTCTCCTGGAAGAACTTGTTGAGGCGGCCGTTGGCAATCTGGTTGATCTGCTGCTCGCTGAGCTGGGCCATCTTTTCGGCGGCGACTTTCTCTTTGATTTCGCGGGCCTGGTTGACCTGCTCCTCGGTGATCCAGCCTTTGCCCATGTTGGAGGCCATGTGCTCCTCGCTGTCGACGTGGGCGGGGTTGATGCCGGCCTTCTTGAGGGCGGCGTCGACGGCCTTGCCGACGAGCTCTTCCTTGGTCTTCTCGACGGCCACGCGGAGCTCCTGGTCTTTGATCTCCTGGGGCACGCTCTCGGCGTCGAGGGCCACGGGACGCATGGCGACGACCTGCATGGCGATGTCGTGACCGACCTGGTCGTAACCGGCCTTGTTCAGTCCGACGATGGAGGCCATGCGGTTGCCCGGGTGGATGTAGGCGTAGACCTTCTCGGCCTCGATGGTCTCGAAGTGGGCCAGCTCGATCTTCTCGCCGATCTTGGCGATCTGGTCGGTGATGGCGTCGCTGACCTTGGCACCGTTGAGGTCCATGTTCAGAACCTCGTCCTTGGTGGTGAGGTGCTGGGCCATGGCGGTGTCGAGGATGCTGGTGGTGAAGTCGACGAAGCCGGCGTTGGTAGCCACGAAGTCGGTCTCGCAGCTCACCATGATGAGGGCGCCGTAGTTGCCCATGGTCTTGGCCAGGACGCAACCCTCGTTGGCGTCGCGGTCGGCGCGTTTGGCGGCCATCTTCTGGCCTTTCTGACGCAGCAGCTCGATGGCTTTCTGCATGTCGCCGTCGGTCTCGACGAGGGCCTTCTTGCAGTCCATCATGCCGACGCCGGTGAGTTTGCGGAGCTCGTTAACCTGTGAAGCGGTAATTGCCATATTATTGTTCCTTTCTATTGTTTTTGATTTCTGATCTATTGTTTTTGATTTCTGACGCCCCTACGGGGCTTGACTAAATGATTTGATTTTATAAACGGGGGTTTCGCTACGCTCCACCCCCGCCTATCTTCTGTCGCCCCTACGGGGCTTTATTCCTTACTCAGCCTTCGGAGCTTCCTCGGCCTTGGCCTCGGTGTTGCGGGGACGGCGGGCGCGGGTCTTCTTCTCGACGGGCTTCTCCTCGGCGTTCTCGGCAACGGCCTCGACCTCTTCCTCGGCCTGGGCGTCCTTGTCGAGGGCGCGCTCGTTCAGACCTTCCTGGATGGCCTCGCACATGTGCTTGAGGATTGCGGCAATCGACTTCGATGCATCATCGTTGGCGGGAATGGGGAAGTCGATAAGGTCGGGGTTGGTGTTGGTGTCCACGAGGGCGAAGGTGGGGATGTTCAGGCGGCGGGCCTCGGCGACGGCGATGTGCTCCTTGTTGATGTCGATGACAAACAGGGCGCTGGGCAGACGGGTGAGGTCGGCGATGGAGCCAAGGTTCTTGTCGAGCTTGGCACGCTCGCGCTGCACCTGGAGGCGCTCACGCTTGGAGATATTGTTGAAATCCTTGTCGTGCATCAGCTGGTCGAGGCTGTTCATCTTCTTGACGGCCTTGCGGATGGTCTGGAAGTTGGTGAGCATGCCGCCGGGCCAACGCTCGGTGACGAAGGGCATGTCGACGCTCTGAGCCATCTCGGCGACGACGTCCTTGGCCTGCTTCTTGGTGGCGACGAAGAGGACCTTCTTGCCGCTCTTGGCCATCTGCTTCAGGGCAGCGGCGGCCTCGTCGGCTTTGGCGATGGTCTTCTGGAGGTCGATCACGTGGATGCCGTTGTGCTCCTTGAAGATATAGGGAGCCATTTTGGGATTCCATTTACGCTTGAGGTGGCCAAAGTGGCAACCAGCCTCGAGCAGTTCTTCGAATTTGAGTTCGTTCATGTTGTTTACTTTCCTTTTTGTTTGTTAAACTTTTGCCAATCGTCAGGCAGACCTTCGGGCCGTGTTTTCCGGCTGTCCTATGCTGCGCGGAGTGTCAACGCGGCGGTGCATCCTGGCGATTTGGATACTAAACTTTCTAAAGAAACACTTGCTCCCATACGGTCGCGAGCGTTTCTTTTAACGCTTGCTGAACTGGAAGCGCTTGCGGGCTTTGGGCTGACCGGGTTTCTTACGCTCGACCATACGCGGGTCGCGCATCAGGAAGCCTTCCTTCTTCAGGGCGGGGCGATCCTCGATGTTGTTCTCGCAGAGGGCGCGGGCGATGGCCATACGCAGGGCCTGGGCCTGGCCGGTGATGCCGCCACCGTCGAGGTTGGCTTTGACATCCCACTTGCCTTCGGCGCCGGCGACGGCGAAAGCCTGGTTCACGATGTACTGCAGCGGGCCGGTGGGGAAGTACTCCTTGTAGTCGCGGCCGTTGACCTTGATTTCGCCATTGCCGGTGGTCATGTAGACGCGGGCGACGGCGGTCTTTCTTCTACCAATGGTGTTAATAACTTCTGCCATATCTTATTTTCTTATCTTACTTCGTTAATATTAATGGCTTTGGGGTTCTGACCCTGGTGGGGATGCTCGCTGCCGGCATACACATAGAGGTTGCGGTAGAGGGCATCACCGAGGCGGTTCTTCGGAAGCATGCCGCGGATGGCGTGCTCGAGGATGCGCTCGGGGTGGGTGGCGCGCACCTTGGCAGGGGTGGTCTCGCGCTGGCCGCCGGGATAACCGGTGTAGCGCTGATAAATCTTGTCAGTCTCCTTGTTGCCGCTGAAGACGCACTTCTCGGCATTGATGATGATGACATTGTCGCCGCAGTCCACATGAGGGGTGAAGCTGGGCTTGGTCTTGCCGCGCAGGATGTTGGCAACGCGGGTGGCCAGACGACCGACGGTCTGTCCTTCGGCATCAACCAGGACCCATTCCTTCTGGATGGTCTGCTTGTTGGCTGATACGGTTTTGTAGCTTAACGTACTCATTTTTTTATTTTTTCCCTTTTTTTCTGTTCGCTCCCTTCCGGAAGCGTTCAACGATGATGTTTTTTTTCTTCTTTTTTGTTAATATCTCCTCCGATTGAAGCCTGTTTCGGGACGCCGACGGATATGCGCACAAAACATCTACCAACCTGAAAAAGAGCGCACTGAACGGGTATACAGGGCACAACTTTCCCATTTTTGGAGACTGCAAAGTTACGAACATTTTTTCAACTGGCCAAATTTTTTTTATTTAAACACGCGCAATAAGAGAAGTTTTTCCACGTTATAGCCATACATTATATATAATCCTATTATGACCGTCACTGTCATCCTATCAGCCATCATCATTGCCGGCCTGCTGGCAGCAATTCTCATCAGCCATCGCACCACCCTCCGTCTGCGTAACGAGAAACACGACCTCGAAACCCGCCTCTCTACCGAGGAAGCACGATGGCAGAGCGAAACGAAGAATCTCTCGCAGCGCCTCGACGAAACACGCCAGGAGCACCAACAACACACCGCGGACCTCACCCGCGACTATACCGCACGCCTCGGCAAACAGGAAGAAGAGGCCGAAAAGGCCCTCAAGGATGCAAAAGCCGACGCCGAACGCACCCTCCAGAGCGCCAAGGACGATGCCGCCAAAGCCCTCGCCGACTACAAGGAGGAGGTGCGCCGACGCCACGAGCAGGTGCTCGACGAGACCCGCCAGGCCTACCAGAAGCTCATCGACGAACAGGAACGCCGCCACCAGGCCGACACCCGCGCCCTCGAGGAGCGCTTCGAGAGCACCGTCCGCATGGTCAAGGAGCAAGTGATCAACACCTCCGACGAAATGCTCAAACGACGCCAGGAGGAGTTCTCCACCTCCTCCACACGCAACATCGACTCCATCGTCAAGCCCCTCAAGGAGACCATCGACAAGATGAAAGAGGAGATGGCCAAGAACTCCAACGTGCAGGTCAACATGAGCGCCGAAATCAAGGCCAACATGCAGAACATCATCAACCAGAGCATCGCCGCCCAGAAGAGCGCCGAGGAGCTGACACGCGCCTTCAAGCACGAGAGCAAGACCCAGGGCGACTGGGGCGAGGTGGTGCTGAGCAACCTGCTGCAGAAACAAGGCTTCACACAAGGCAAGGACTTCGAGGTGCAGACCGTCATGCGCGACGCCGAGGGCAAGACCATACACCCCGCCGACGCCGAGAACCTGCGCCCCGACGTGCTGCTCCACCTCGACGACCGCCGCGACGTCATCATCGACTCCAAGGTCTCCATGACGGCCTTCATCAACTACGCCAACGCCGACGACGAAACGCTGAGCCGCCAATACCTGCGCGAGCACATCCGCAGCATCAAGGACCATGTCGACGAGCTTTCGGCCAAGAACTACACCCAGTATCAGGTCAACCCCCACCTCGACTTCGTCATCATGTTCGTCCCCCACTCCCCCGCCCTTTGGGCCGCCACCGCCGAGGAACCCTCCCTTTGGCAGGATGCCATGCAGAAAAAAGTCTTCATCGCCGACGAGCAGACCCTCTACGCCGCCCTGCGCATCATCCGCATCACCTGGACGCACATCGACCAGGAGGAGAACCACAAGAAGCTCTTCGCCCTGGCGCAGGAGATGATCGACCGCACCGGCAACTTCCTCAAGGAGTACGACACCGTAGGCAAAAACCTCCACGACGCCCTCGACTCCTTCAACAGCAGCCGCAAGAAACTCCTCCCCATCGGCCGCAGCATCGGCACCACCGCCAGCCAAATCCTCGCCCTGGGTGTCGACAATGTCCGCGTCGTCAAAGGCCGCAAGAGCACCTGCATCATCCCCCCCGACTACGTCGACTCCACCCTCAACCTGTCCAACGATGAGGAGACTTCCCCTCTCACCGACGAGGAATCGTTATAGACCATGCAGAAGAACCCGACAAACAGCATAAAAACCATCATGAGCAGACCATCCTACCGCAACCTCACCCCCGCCGAGATTGAACGGCTGGAACACCACGGCAACTACGCCGCGGACTGGAGCGCCGTCCGCGTGGCAGACCCCTTCTGTCCGGAATGCATCAGGGACAGCACCTTCATGGGCGCCGTGTCCATCGGCAGCATCGAGAACCGCCGCCGCACCGACGGCGACCTGGCGCTGCCCGAAGGCATCTACCGCTCCCCCCTTGCCGACACCGTCCTCGGCAACCATCCCGCCATACACAATGTGCACATGCTCAGCGGCTACACCATCGGGGACAACGCGCTGCTCTTCAACATCGACGAAATGACCTGCACCGCCGACCCGCGCCGCATGGCCTGGCTCGAACCCATGAACGAGAACGGCGGACGCCGCCTGCTGCCCTTCGGCGGCATGACCACCGGCGACGCCTACCTCTGGGCCCGCTACCGCGGCCGCAAGGCACTGATGGAGAAGCTGGAGCAGTTCACCTACGACAAGCTGCGCGCCGACGGGAGCCGCTGCGGCCTCCTCGGCGACAACGTCGTGATGAAGAACACCAAAAGCGTGCACAACCTCACCGTCCGCTCCTCGGCCGACGACCCCTCGCGCGTCGACACCTGCATAGCCCTCCACGACGGCGTCATAGGCTACGGCAGCACCGTGGAGCACGGCGTCATCGCCGAACGCTTCCTGCTGGGCGAGCACGTGCACCTCGAATACGGCCTGCGCCTCAACGACACCGTCGTCGGCGACAACTCCACCCTGGCGCGCTGCGAGGTGGGCAACAGCATCATCTTCCCCGCCCACGAGCAGCACCACAACAACTCCTTCCTCATCGCCGGCCTCATCATGGGGCAGAGCAACATTGCCGCCGGCGGCACCATAGGCTCCAACCACAACAGCCGCACCGCCGACGGCGAACTCTGTGCCGGCCGCGGCTTCTGGCCCGGCCTCTGCTGCTCCTTCAAGCACAGCAGCCGCTTTGCCTCCTACTGCCTCCTGGCCAAGGCCGACTACCCCGCCGAGCTGGACATCAAGCTCCCCTTCGCCCTGGTCAACAACAACCAGAGCAAGGACCAGCTGGAGGTCATGCCCGCCTACTGGTGGATGTACAACATGTACGCCATGGACCGCAACAGCAAGAAATTCGCCAAGCGCGACAAGCGGGTGTACAAGGCCCAGCACATCGAGTTCGACAACCTGGCCCCCGACACCGCCGAGGAAATCATCCGCGCCATGGAGCTGCTGCGCGGATGGATGGCCCAGGCCGGCGACGGCGCCGTCTATGCCGACGGCATGGAGAAATCGAAGCGCCGCACCCTCGTCATCAAAGCCCGGGAAGGGCTGCAGGCCTACGAGGAGATGCTCGTCTACTATGCCATGAAATACCTCACCGCCGCCTGCGGCGACGCCCTCCCCTCCCCCGCCATGGCACACGGCGCCGCACGCACCACCGAGTGGGTCAACCTCGGCGGCCAGCTCGTGGCCAAGGCCGACATGGAACAGCTCATCGCCGACGTGGAAAGCGGAGCCCTCGACGGATGGGACGCCATCCACGGGCGCCTCGACACCCTGTGGCAGGCCTACCCCTCGCAGCGCGACACCCACGCCTACCAGCTCCTCTGCGCCCTCGAGGGCACCGAGAGCCTCGACGCGGCTCAGTGGCAGCGCCTGCGGCAGCGCTACGCCGCCATCTGCCGATACATCGACGACCAGATACGCCTCTCGCGACACAAGGACGAGGTGAACCCCTTCCGCACCATGACCTTCTGGGATGCCGACGAGGCCGCCGCCGTGCTAGGATGAGCAACGGCAAGGCACAACGAAGAAGCCGCTCTCTTCGGGAGCGGCTTTTACTTTTTTTTCAAGAATCTGCTGTACAGCGGAATGTTACATAGCGTTCACCTGGCGCATGCACTTGGACTTCAGGTTCGAAGCCTTGTTCTTGTGGATGACGCTGCGCTTGGCGAGCTTGTCGATGATGCTGATCATCTTGGGCAGACGCTCGGTGGCCACGGCCTTATCTTCCAGAGCACGGAAGTCGCGCAGAGCATTGCGCATGGTCTTGGCATAGTATCTGTTCTCAACTCTTCTTTTTTCGCTCGAGCGAATTCTCTTTTTTGCAGACTTGTGGTGTGCCATAAATTTTTGTTGTTCTTTTTCTTTATTCTTATTCTTTTCTTCTCTTGTACCGCGTGCGGGATTCGAACCCGCGATTTTGAGAATGAAAATCTCACGTCCTGGGCCAGCTAGACGAACGCGGCATCACTTTTTCCAACATTTTTTCTGTCAAAAGCGGGTGCAAAATTACGAACTTTTTCCGACATGGCAAAATTTTTTTCAACGCCGTCGGTTGATATCTTTCTCCTTTTATTCGCTATCTGCCTGGAAACGAAAGCCTAAACGCTTGCCTGTGACCAGCGATTTTTTATCGAAACTGCTCCTCATTTCACCCACCGAAACGAGCTTGACTTCGTCGTAGGGAGGGGTCAAAAGATCAAAATTGGTGGTATATTCGATCGCCGATTCGATGATTCCCTGCACACTCTCGGGCGACACCGCGGAGGTGTTGAAATTGGTGTACAGCATGCCGAGTTCGCGCTTGCCCTCGATGAAATAGTGGCGCTCGTTGTTGACGAAGACACGGCCGATCATGTAGCCGAGGTCGTTGTCGCGCTGATAGGCGAAGCTGTCGGCCAGGAAGTTATAGATGTGAATCACACCGCAGTAGGAGCGGCGCGGGTCCTCGCGCACATAGGGGGTCTTCATCACCTGGTGGTCGCGCGAGAACTCGAACACGTTGGTGTGCATCATGAAAATCAGAATGTCGCCGGCGAACTTCACCTCGAACTCGAAGTCGCCGCGGTCGGTGAACTCGAAAGCCACCTGGCGGCCCTCCTCGCGGCAGCGCTCGCGGAAGAGGTCGATAAGCTCGCGCGTCTCGCGGCGGAAAAGTTCAAAGGTGTCCTTTGTGGCCTGATATACATTCTGTTTCAGCTCGCTCTTGTTGAAAACGAGGTCTTTCAGCGATTCTTTCAATTCCATAATACTATATAATAAAACAACCATCATTAACGCCGGATGGAAAAAAATATTATGTCGCCCCCAAATTTTTACCCTCAAAAAAACATCACCCCTCCCCGCCCCCTCCGAACAGCCACCCTATTCGCCCCCGATTCGCCCCTTATTCGGCCCTTCTTATATGGTTCTTATATCGTTCACATATAGTTCTTATATAGTTCTTATATACCGTATATAGGAACTATATAAGAACTATATAAGAAGTATATAGGAAGGGCCGAAGCGGGGGCGAATCAGGGGCGAGGCGGGGACGGCCCGGAGGCGGGGGAGGGAGAGGGGGAGGGCGGGGGATTTTTTTTTTCATTTTTTGATTTTTTTTCTTGCATATTAAAAAAAATGTGTATTTTTGCAGCCGAAAAATATGTAGAACAAACAGGTACTGAATGAAGCAAAACTATCAGTTTTAACCCCCTAAAAGATAGAGGAATATGACGGACGTAAAAACCAGACAACTGTCAGACAACGAACTGATTATGCGCTACCAGCAAGGCGACGCATCTTGTTTTGAGGCACTCCTCGAGCGCTATCAAGCCAAGGTGTACGGCTACATTTTTTCGGTGGTGAAAGAGAAGGAAACGGCGGACGATATTTTCCAGGACACCTTCTACAAAGTCATCGTCACCATCAATTCGGGCCTTTACAAGGACGAGAACAAGTTTGTGCATTGGGTGATGCGCATAGCCCACAATCTGATTGTGGACTATTTCCGTCGCAACAACAAGATGCCGCTGGTGCCCAACAAGCCGGAAGGCGACGTGGTGGACACCCTGAAGATACAGGACGAGAACGCCGAGCACGCCATCATGAAGAAGCAGACCAGCGCCAACATACGCAAGCTGGTGAAGATGCTGCCGCCGGAGCAGCGCCGCGTGGTCATCCTGCGCCACTACGGCAAGTGCGACTTCAAGGACATCGCCGCGCGCACGGGCGTCTCCATCAACACCGCCCTCGGCCGCATGCGCTACGCCATCATCAACCTGCGCCGGCTGGCACAGGAGAACAACATGTATATCGAGCTTTAGGGTCGTAGAGACGTAGAGTCGTAGAGACATAGAGTTTTAGAGTTTTAAAGTTATAAAGCTGTAGAAGTAGATTGATAAGCAAAAATAAACTGAAGGAATTGGCCGCCTACCGCCTGCAGAAAAGATGCGACGAGGAGGCGGTTTTTGTTGTCGAAGGGCCGAAGATGGCCGCCGAGGCGATGGCGTCGGGCTTTGTGGTGCGCACGGTGTGCGCCACGGCCGACTGGCTGGCGCAGGCCGGCGGCGCGACGGGCGGCGCCGAGACACTCGAAGTGTCGGCAGCCGAGCTGGAGCGCCTGTCCAACCTCAAGAGCCCCAACCAGGTGTGGATGCTCGTGGAGCGGCGGCCTGCGGCGGACGCCGGGGGGAGCGGAGCCCCCGTCCTGGCGCTCGACCGCATACAGGACCCCGGCAACATGGGCACCATGCTGCGCACGGCCGACTGGTTCGGGGTGCGCCACGTGGTGTGCAGCCGCGACACCGTCAGCCTCTACAATCCCAAGGTGGTGCAGGCCTCGATGGGCGCCGTGTTCCGCACACGGGTGGACTACGTCGACCTGGCGCAATGGCTCGCCGCCTGCGGGCGTCCGGTCTACGGGGCCTCGCTGCAGGGCGTCCCGCTCGACGGAACCCTCCGCCCCGAGGGGGGCGCGGTGCTGGTGATAGGCAACGAGAGCCGCGGCATCAGCCCCGAGGTGATGGCGCAGGTGTCGCACCCCGTGCTCATCCCCAACCTCGGCGGCACGGCCGAAAGCCTCAACGCCGGCGTGGCGGCAGGCATACTGATGAACTGGATGACGTTACAGGGAGTTCAGGACAAATAGAAACAAAAAAAACAATGGAACAACTGCAATATCAAGAAGGGCGCACCGAGATAGGCCAGCTGGGCAAGGTGCGCCTCATCGACCGCCTGACGGCGGACACGGGTTGCACGGGCGACGACTGCGCCGTGCTGGGCGAGGGCGACGAGAAGACCCTCGTCACCACACAGACCATGGTGGAGGGCGTGGACTTCGACATGATGTACACCCCCCTGAAGCATCTGGGCTACAAGGCTGTGGCCATAGCCATCAGCAACATCGCCGCCATGAACGGCACGCCGCGCCAGGTGCTGGTCTCCATCGCCGTGAGCAACCGCTACTCCGTCGAGGCGCTGGACGAGCTCTACGCCGGCGTGCGCCTCTGCTGCGACCGCTACGACGTGAGCCTCGTGGGCGGCGACACCGCCAGCACACGCGCCGGCATGGTGATCACGGTGACAGCCCTCGGCTCGGCCGAGGCCGCCAAGATAACCTATCGCCACGGCGCCAGCCACAACGACCTCATCTGCGTCAGCGGCGACCTCGGCAGCGCCTATGCGGGCCTGCTGGTGCTGGAGCGCGAGAAGGTGACCTACCAGGCCAACCCCAACTTCCAGCCCGACCTTGACGGCTTCGACTATGTGCTGGAACGCTTCCTCAAGCCCGAGCCCCGCACCGACATTGTGCGCATGCTGGCGGAGAAAGGGGTGGTGCCCACCTCGATGACCGACGTGAGCGAGGGACTGGCCGACAGCCTGCTGCACCTGACCAAGGCCTCGGGACACGGCTGTGAGGTCTATGAAGAGCGCCTGCCCATCGACTACCAGTGCTCGCGCGTGTGCTCGGAAATGAGCAAGAACATGCTGCCCGTCAGCTGCGCGCTGAACGGCGGCAAAGACTACGAGCTGCTCTTCACCGTCAGCCAGAAGGACTACGAGAAAATCAAGACCATGGAAGGCATCCACATCATAGGCTACGTCACCGAGAAGGGCATGCCCGCCGTCATGGTGACACCGCAGAACACCACCATCGACCTGGTGGCACAGGGATTCAGCTATGACAAGGATTGACACCTTCAAACACAAAGGCCTGCGGCAGCAGATGTGCGACACCCTGCGGCGCAAAGGCATCGAGGACGAGGCCGTGCTGCGGGCCATGAACGAGGTGCCGCGCCATTGGTTCATCGACGGAGCGCTGGACGCTTTCGCCTACGAGGACCGGGCGCTGAAGATAGGCTGCGAGCAGACCATCTCGCACCCCTCGACCGTGGCCATGCAGAGCCAGCTGCTCAGCGTGCAGCCCGGCATGAAGGTGCTGGAGATAGGCACCGGCAGCGGCTACCAGGCCGCCATCCTCAGCAAGATGGGCGCCAAGGTGTTCAGCGTGGAACGCCAGAAAGGCCTCTTCGACAAGACGCGCGCCCTGCTGGCCGACCTGGGCATCAGGGTGCGCTGTTTCCTGGGCGACGGCTACCGCGGCCTGACGGAGGTGAACTACGGCCCCTACGACCGCATCATCGTCACCTGCGGCGCCCGCGAGATACCGGCGGCCCTGATGGCGCAGCTCAAAGTGGGCGGCATCATGGTCATACCCCTCGACGGCGAAGAGGGACAGGAGATGCTGCGCATCACCAAGAGCAGCGATACCGAGTGGAAAGAGGAGCGCTTCGGAGCCTACAGCTTCGTGCCCATGCTCGACGGACGCCAGATGCGTTAGCGCAGGATGAAATGCTGGTGCGAGAGGCGGGGGTTGCGCACGGCGATGCCGTAGGAGAAGAAGTCGAGCGTCACCTGCCAGCGGGGGTCGTCCATGACGGCCTGCCAACGGGCCTCGCGGCGGTGGGGATGGTTGAGAACGAGGAAGTCGCCGTCGGAGCAGGAGAACACAGCCTCGCCGTCGGGGCGACGGTCGGCCGCGACGCCATAGTGGCGCTCCAGGCGCCAAAGGGCACCCTCGTAGCGGCCACGCGGCACACCCGGAGCACGCGAGAAGAGCACCTCGGTGTAGAGCCCGTAGACGAAGGGCGAGTGCAGGTTGAACTGCGTCTTGGCACGCAGGAAGTGTTGCAGGCGATTCATGGGTGCAAAGATACGAAGAAAATTGAAAATTGAAAATTGAAAATTGGAACTATATGAACAAGCAGATGAATACCAACAACATACAGACAAGAATCCGCAGCAGCGTATTCTTCATTCTTCATTGTTCGTTCTTCATTTTGCTGGTCGGCTGCGGCGGCAACGGCGATTACACCCCCAAGCCACAGGCCTACCTGCGTGTCGACCTGCCGGAGCACGAGTACTTCCTGCTGGACACCATGCGCACGAATCCCGGCGACACAATTGTCTTCGGCGGCGACACCACTATAGCCCTCACGGGCTACACCAAGACCTTCCCCTTCATCTTCGAAGCCAACACCTGCATCGAGTGGACGGAGAAGGACGCCCCCAAGGGGGAGCGGTGGGTGGACCTGATGTATCCGCAGTGGGACGGCGTGGTGTTCCTCACCTACAAGCAGCTGAGCGGCCGCGACGACCTGCGGGGCCAGATCGACACCTCGTCGCGCATGCTGGAGAAGCACTATCAGTTCACCTCGGGCATCGACGAGCAGGTCTATGAGAGCGACGACCACACGGTGCATGCCGTCAAATGGCACCTCAAAGGCAGCCGCGTGGCCTCGACCTACCAGTTCTACGCCACCGACTCGGTGCGCCACTTCCTGCGCGGCGCCCTCTACATCAACAAGGCGCCCAACAACGACTCCCTGGCCCCCATGCTGGAGTACATGCAGCGCGACATCGACCACCTCATCGAGACCCTCCGCTGGCGGCAGTAAAAAAAATTGTCCACACAGGCAATAATTAACGGCGGTTGGCGTTAGGAAAGAAATTATGTCCAAACAGTATGCCGACCGAAGCCATGTGGTGAAGATCATCTTCATCGTTGTGGGAGCCCTGTTCGTGGGGCGCCTGGCCATGCTGCAACTCTTCAATCCCGAATACCGGGAGAAGGCCGAGATGCAGTCGCTGCGCAACGTGACGCAATATCCGGCCCGCGGATTCATCTATGACCGCCACGGCGAGCTGCTCGTCCACAACGAGGCCGTCTACGACCTCATGGTCATCCCGCGCATGGTGAAGGACCTCGACACCGCCTACTTCTGCCAAAGCCTGGGCATCACCCTCGACGACTTCATGGAGCGCATGCAGAAGGCCCGCAAATACTCGCCCTACTCGGCCTCCATCTTCATGAAGCAGATCTCGAAAGAGGAATATGCCAAGTTTGAGAACAAGATGTTCCGTTTCAAAGGCTTCTACATCTCGCAGCGCACCCTGCGCATCTACGACCGCCCCATAGCGGCCCAGGTGCTGGGCTATGTGGGCGAGGTGGATCAGGGCGACCTGGACCGCGACCACTACTACAAGCGCGGCGACTACATCGGCAAGAGCGGGCTGGAGAAGAGCTACGAAGAGGTGCTGCGCGGAGTCAAGGGGAAAAAGATCATGCACGTCGACGCCCACAACCGCGAGATAGGCCCCTACCGCCACGGCGAACTCGACACGCTGCCCATCGAGGGCTGCAACCTCTACACCACCCTCGACGCCGAGCTGCAGACCTACGCCGAGGACCTCATGGCCAACAAGCGCGGCTGCGTGGTGGCCATCGAGCCCTCCACGGGCGAAATCCTCGCCATGGTCTCTGCCCCCACCTACGACCCCAACCTGCTCGTGGGCCGCATACGAGGCAAAAACTACCTGAAGCTCAACAGCGACATTGCCAAGCCCATGCTCAACCGCGCCCTCATCGGCCAGTACCCGCCAGGTTCCATCTTCAAGGTAGCGCAGTCGATGGTGGCCCTGGACCTCGGCGTCATCAACGCCAACAGCGGCTTTGCCTGCGAGAAGAACCTCGTGGGCTGCCACAACCATCCCTCGGCGCGCTCGGTGCAGGAGGCCATCAAGATGAGCTGCAACCCCTACTTCTATCAGGTCTACCGCCGCGTCATCCAGCAGGGCAAATACAAGAACCTCTACAAAGATGCCCAATACGGCCTCACCGTATGGCACGACTATATGATGCGCTTCGGCTTCGGCCAGAAGCTGGACATCGACCTGCCCAAGAGCGGCCTCTCGACGGGCAACATCCCCGACACGGCCTTCTACAACAAGTGGTACGGCAAAGAACGCTGGGCCTTCTCGACCATCTACTCCAACTCCATCGGCCAGGGCGAGGTCACCGTGGTGCCCATCCAGATGGCCAACCTGGCGGCCATCGTTGCCAACCGCGGCTACTACATCACGCCCCACATGGTGCGCTTCTACGGTCCCGACTCGGTGCGCAACGAGAAGTACCTGCAACGCCACGAGACCGGCATCGACCGCCAGTATTTCGACATTGCCGCCGCAGGCATGTACGACGTGGTGCACGTGGCCGGCGGCACGGCACGCCGCGCCCGCGTCGACGGCCTCGACATCTGCGGCAAGACGGGCACTGCCGAGAACTTCGGCAACGACCACTCCGTCTTCATCTGCTTCGCCCCCAAGGACAACCCCAAGATAGCCATGGCCGTCTACGTGGAGAACGCCCAGGGCGGCGGCGGCACCTGGGCCGCCCCCATAGCGGGACTCCTGATAGAGAAGTACCTCAACGGCGAGGTCAAACGCACCGAAGTGGAGAAGATGTACCGCGAAATCAACCCCTGCCAGAAGCTGCCGCTCACTCGCAGGGTGAAGAAGAAGAAATAGAACATGTACCAAGAGAAACTGAAAATAGACTGGATCACCATTGCGCTCTACGCCTTCATCATGCTCTTCGGGTGGATGAACATCTACTCGGCATGCTACGAAGAGGGCCACGCCGCCATCTTCGATTTCAGCCAGTACCACGGCAAGCAGCTCATCTGGATGGGCCTGGCGGCACTTACCGCCGCCGTCATCCTGCTCACCGAGCCGCGCGTTTTCTCCAACATGGCCTATCCCATCTACGGCATCGTTCTGGCGCTGCTGGTGCTGACGCTCTTCCTGGCCGTCACCGTCAACGGCGGCAAGTCGTGGATCGACCTCGGAGGCTTCCGATTCCAGCCCTCCGAATTCGCCAAGTTCGCCACTGCCCTGGCCCTGGCCAAATATCTCTCTGCCATCGACATCGACCTCAAGGACATGCGCACCAAAGTAGTGTCGCTGATTCTCATCGCCATTCCGGCGGCGCTGGTGTTCCTTCAGCACGACACCGGGTCGGCGCTGGTCTTTGTCAGTTTCATCTTCCCCCTCTACCGCGAAGGGGTCTCGGGCGCGGTGCTGGTGGTGGGCGTGGCGGCCATAGCCCTCTTCATCATGGCCCTGCTGGTGAACAAATACATCCTCCTCGGCATCCTGGCGCTGCTGGCCGCGGGCTACCTTTTCGTCTGGCTCAACAAGCGCACGCGCAAGGACTACCTCCGCGCCATCGCCATCTTCGTCTGCTGCGCCGCCTTTGTCTTCTCGGTTGATTTTGTGTTCAACAACGTCCTGGAGAGCCACCAGCGCGAGCGCATCGACGTGCTCCTGGGCAAGACCGAAGACCTTCAGGGCTCGGGCTACAACGTCAACCAGTCCAAGATAGCCATCGGCTCGGGAGGGCTCATCGGCAAGGGCTACCTTGACGGCACCGTCACCAAAGCCAACTTCGTCCCAGAGAAGCACACCGACTTCATCTTCTGCACCGTGGGCGAGGAATGGGGATGGCTGGGATGCGTGTTGCTGCTGGTGGCCTACAACTGGCTGCTGCAACGCCTCATTACCATGGCCGAGCGGCAGCGGTCGCCCTTTGCGCGCATCTACGGCTACTCCGTGGCCAGTATCCTCTTCATCCACCTCTTCGTCAACGTAGGCATGGTGATAGGCCTTGTGCCTGTTATCGGCATCCCCCTGCCCTTCTTCAGCTACGGCGGCTCGTCGCTGCTGGCCTTCACCATCCTCCTGTTCATATTCATCAGGCAAGACGCCTCGAAAAACCAGTTATTGTAAACCAACCCCCAATGTCAAAGAAAACACCTTCCAACGAAGAACACTGCTCTTTCTGCGGCCGCCCGGCGTCGCAGACCGGAATGCTGCTCAGCGGCCTCAACGGCTATATATGCGAAGACTGTGCCCGCCAGGCCGGCCAGATTTTCAAGGAGCACCAGGTCGCCACCCCCAGCGCCCCCGCAGACAACGAGCCCATACCCACGCCAGCCGAGATCTGCGCCTTCCTCGACCAGTACGTCATAGGCCAGGACGCCGCCAAGCGCGTCCTCGCCGTGGCCGTCTACAACCACTACAAGCGCCTGCGCTACAACGCCGCGCACCAGGACAAGGGCGACGTCGAAATCGAGAAGTCGAACATCGTCATGGTGGGCGAGACGGGCACCGGCAAGACCCTCCTGGCCCGCACCATAGCGCGCCTGCTCAAGGTGCCCTTCTGCATCGCCGACGCCACCACGCTGACCGAGGCCGGCTACGTGGGCGACGACGTGGAGAATGTCCTTGTGCGGCTGCTCCAGGCCGCCAACTACGACGTGCCCTCCTGCCAGCGCGGCATCGTCTTCATCGACGAAATCGACAAGATAGCCCGCAAGAGCGAGAACACCTCCATCACCCGCGACGTCAGCGGCGAAGGCGTCCAGCAGGCCCTCCTCAAGCTCCTCGAAGGCGCCCTGGTCTCTGTGCCCCCCGAGGGCGGACGCAAGCACCCCGAGCAGAAACTCATCACCATCGACACCCGCAACATCCTCTTCATCTGCGGCGGCGCCTTCGACGGCATAGAACGTGCCATCGCCGCGCGCCTCAACAGCAACGTCATCGGCTTCAAAGGCGACGAAACCCGCGCCACCCTCGACCGCAACAACATGCTGCAGTATGTCCAGCCCATGGACCTCAAGAAATTCGGCCTCATTCCCGAACTCGTGGGCCGCTTCCCCATGCTCACCGCCCTCCAGCCCCTCGACCGCGAGGCCCTGCGCCGCATACTCACCGAGCCCAAGAACGCCCTCGTCAAGCAGTACCAGGAACTCTTCCGCATGGACGACGTCGACCTCCAGTTCGCCCCCGCGACCCTCGACCTCGTCGTCGACAACGCCGTGCGCTACCACCTCGGCGCCCGCGGCCTCCGCTCCATCATGGAAAGCATCATGACCGACTTCATGTTCGACCTCCCCACCCTCCCCAAAGGCACCACCTTCACCGTCACCCCCGAGCTGGCCCAGAGCAAACTCAAACTCTGACCCCGCCACACCGGTATACCTACGGCCTTCCGCCCCGCCCCGGCCTCGCCCCCGGTTCGCCCCCAATTCGCCCCTTCCTATA
>CALGCG010000098.1 GCA_937884485.1 uncultured Bacteroidales bacterium | reverse complement strand
ATACTCTGAATATTATTGTACTGCTTAATCTCCTCGACGTAGCGCTCGATTTCCTCATGGCGGGGGTTGTACCGCTCCATGCCCATCAACCGGCGGATGTAGTCGCCGACTAAAACCGACAGCGCCTGGGCTGTTCCTCCCGCAGAACGGATAGGGCCGGCATAGGCGATTGAGAGATAGTCTGTGCCGTCGTCATTTTTGCGGACGGAAATCTGTCCCACACCTTCGGTCGGCGCGGCAACCACACCCTCGGTCAAAATGGCCATGGAGGTTCGGATTGCATGGTCTAAGATATCCTCGCGTTTCGTCTCCCCGAACTTTCCGGCAACGAAGGCGTCGCAGATTTTTAAGGACGCAAGTTCACGCGACATCTCCTCTTCAAGCCGGCGGATTTCCGCGGCAACGCCTTTGTAGCCTAAGAGTGCTTCGACTCTTCCTGCAAGGTCCGAGGCGATAGGAACCTCGACCTCGGGCCGCGGGTCATACCCTTTGGCTTTGGCCTTCTGGGCAATCTCCATGATGCGGTCGATCTGGTACGGCATGCCGTACAGAGCCACAGGGATGATAGCCGCAGGCTTCTTGCCCGTCTTGGCAATGCGATCCTTAATGGCCTCCTCCATCAGTTCGGGGTCCATGTTCCACGAACCCTTCTCCGAATCCACGAAGACAGGCGTAGCTCCGAGGTAGGTAATGGGGTGCGACGAAGCACAGAAAGTAAAGCTCTGCACGATCACCTCGTCCCCCGCCTTCACTCCAGCAGCAATCAGCGCCAGATGCACCGCAGCTGTACCAGCTGACAAAGCGACAACTCGCTTCGTCAGCGGTTCATGGTTCACGGTTAAAGGTTCACGGTCATTTACGAACTTCTCTAAATCTGCCTCGAAACCATTGACGTTAGGACCCAGGGGCACCACCCAGTTGGTATCGAAAGCCTCTTTTATGTATTTCTGTTCAAGACCCGCTTCGCTCATGTGAGCGAGGCAGAGGTATATACGTTTTCTTTCTGACATATATGTTAGTTTATTTGATTAATTCAACTTATCTAAAATCATCTATTTTTTCTTAGATACTCCAATAATATCTATAGATTATTAGATATTTTTCTATTATCGAATTTCTACAACCTTTGTTTGTTCATACCGTCCCCTTCGCATTTACAACTAAGGAAATAAGTATGTAAATTTCTGACCATTAGCCTTGCGTCAGGTATCTGTCCCTGTTATTGCTCCCGCAATGCCTTGATGCGCTCCTCAAACAAATCTTTAGGCAAACGCGGGTTAATCCGCAGCAACTGCTCCAAACGGTCAGCCATCGCTGCTCTCGCAATCAACTGTTCAGAAACGAATTTGTCCACCAGATACAGAATACCTGAAACCAGGACTCCTTCATCCTCAGCATGATTACGAAGTTTCTTATCCCCAGTCAGCAACCGATAGCCATTATCCTTCGAATACTTCAGAACGGCACAGTCCGTCAGTGAAAGATTAGTTGAAACAGACATTCTCGCATAGTAGGCAACCACATCCACGTTCTCCTTGTCGCTGAACGAATGCACCGACAGAACTCCATCCTTCACCATCTGGTCAATCTCTGGCCGCTTATAGGGCGACCGGTGCAACTCCGCCATCACATAGTCCACCGTGTGGAACGTAATCGAACAGCGTTCAACCAACCCCAACAGGTCGGCATTGTACATATCGATGAGAACCTCAGTGTCGTTAACCACTATTTCCATATCACGCCAACGACATTTGCGCATTCACTTCGTCAACTGAGCAGTCCAGCAGGTCTGCCGCTTTCGACACGGTAATCAGATTGTCAGACAGGGCCTTGCAAACCAGTCGCTCAAAACGCGACGACACTTCCTTCTGATACACACTCTCCTGCACCCGTTGCTTCAGTTCCGGATTACGGTTCAACTCGATGCACAAAGACCTGTGCGCAGCTTCGCTTATGATGCCTATCTGCTTAGCCTTCACAAGAATAGCATCAACCGAAATACCATAGCTCTCCTGTATCAGCTTCAGCTCTTTCCAAGAGAGGCTCTTGCGATGCTCGCCCAGCAGCGACTTCAGCACAGCCGAAGGCAGCAGCACCTCGTTGGCAAACACGTTACACAGGCGTTCCACGTCGGCACCCTCTTCAAACCGCAACAGCAGATGGGCCAGTTCGTGGAAGAGCGTCAAACGGCGACGTTCGGGGATAATGTTCCGGTTAAGCACAATCACCGGCAGACCAATGTTCTTCACACAACTGCCGTCGAATTTCGGGTCAGCCTCAATCTCTATCACCTTCACCCCATGATTCTCAAGCACCTCGATGGGAGTGGAGATGCAGTCAGTTCCCAGGTCCAAGTCCTGACGGAAACGGGCCCCGAGCGATCGTGCGTCGTTGTCACTGCCCAGCAGTACCTGGTCGTAATTGAGGCTAAACTGAACCTCGTCATGGGTGATGCTTTCTATCTCGGTATATTTCTCAATCGACAGGGCAATGCGTTCCTTGATGGCGGTCTCCTTTTTGGTGGAGAGACTTGACCGCTTGCGGAACTCGAAGCTATTGAAGTCGATACTGACAGTGAACGGTCTGAAGAAATAATCGATTCCGAAGTCAAGGGCTTCCGCTATGGCAATCAGGTTCTGGCTTGACGGAATCATCTTGGCCGTCTCGTATTTTGCGATAGCATTGCTTGAAATACGCCCGTCAAGCCTCGCGCAAAGCTCCCTTTGAGAAACTCCACGAATCCTCCGGGCATTTATAAGACGTTGTGCAAAAACATTTTCCATAACCCAACCTTTTTATTTGATACTATGAATTGGTGTGCAAAAATACAAATATTTTCTTAATCTGCACACTATTCATGTATTTTTTAAGTTTTTTTTGTTTTCCGCCCCATCCGTCTCCGTTTTATTCCCTCACTTATCCACTCAAGTAACTCGAGGCAGGTGTCCGTTCCCCGTTCCCTCTGAGCGAAGCGAACAAACCGTACTATCTATATAATGTCAATAAACGGAGTGTTTTTCGCCATCGTGATGGCCACTTTTTTCAAACTTTTTTCCAGAGGGCAGTTTAACCATTAACCAACTAGTTTTCAAAGCAATAATTGTAATGGTTGTTATACTATTTTTTTCGTTTTTATACATGGTGAACCTGCCAAATTTTGCGAGTAAGCGAGAGGAGAGCCGAACTCGCTTGAGCCATCCAGAGCGCAAGCAAAGTCAACGAAGTTAAGTAGCCTATCGAATCATTATTTCGTCAAGAAACATGATATATATTTAAACAATCTAATTATTCTCAGATAGCCAAACAATATCTACAAATTCTTAGATATTCGCTCATTATCGACTTTTCCCCTTTCAATTTTATAACATTTGTTCTCCTGTCATCACATTAATGCCAAAATGATCTGGGTAGTCTGGTAATTGGTAGTATTTTTTATACTCCATATCCAATTCATTCTTAAATCCTAGGCCAACCCTATAATAAGCGTCAAATATGCTTCCCATTGTAGGTGTGGTTGTTATTGTATAATCCATGTCCGCACATTTTTTAAACTGTTCTCTGTCGCAAAGATACCAACCACATATCTCAAGTTCATCAAAACAAATGAGACGTTCCTGCATTTTCTCTCTATAATCCAAAAATTCCATAAAACGAGCCGGAGCAACGCCCTTCAGGACTTTTCGTAACAACAACAGGAATGCTTCAAGATCATCAATACATACCGACCAAGGATATAATGCATCTTCTTCTTTTTTCAGCAGAGAACCCAGATTTGTTTGTATAGTACCATACTTGAAATCTGTTACTACGATTGACCAAACCTCTCCAATATTCTTTTCTTTTAAATGATATAGCAGTTTATGCCTATTTGCCGCATCCACAATATCCACATCCGAACCCGAACATAAAACATCCTCAACCCGTTTACATTGGTCATAACCCAATTGAATGGCATTCTTATAATCGCGCTTTATTCTATCGTATGCTTTTATAGGATCACGGAATGGCGCCCTAAAACCACAGTTTTTAATTTCAACTATTATGCAAGTATTGTGATATATTATCAGCATGTCATTTTCCGACGAACCTCCATCAACACTGTAGTTGACAAAGAACTTCGTCTTTTCAGGGAAAAAGGAGCGAAACACATCGTAAACTTTCTTTTCAAAAGCATCGTCTTTGTTCTGTTTGTATTTCTGGCCTAAAACAGCATCCTGTTTTAATGCCTCATCTATTCTGAAATATAATCCTTCAAGTAAGAACTTATTGATAGGGCAAACAAATTTGTCACCATATTGGATTATGGGATGAGATTCAACGTGTCGTTTTTCTGCATAATAGATAGTTTCTCCCTGCACTGCATCTTTATCATACAAGAAAAAGGACATAATATGTTGCAGACTATCAGAATTGATATCCACATCCAGCAACTCTTCCTTAGTATGTACATGGATTACGCCTGAATTGGTTTGGAATAATTTTAGCATGTCACTAAGTTCAGGCTGGTTCCACCAATCATGCGGATCAGTAATTCCTCTGTCAATAAACGATTGCGTAAGTTCCCGCCATTCTCTAGGATTATTGGCATAATAAGAATAAGTCTTGACAGAGGAATACACAATGTTATTTAGTTTATCATTATTTATTCTTCTCTCGTGGGCTATGAATTTCAACGCTTCGTCAATTGAAAATCCGTATAGTTCTTGTATTATATTGTTATATGGCTTAAAATATCTTACAATCCTGTCAAGTGTTTGCTCTTCATAACTCAGCAGGGCATTGCTGTAATACCCAATGAAAGTGGCAAGAGATACTTCAACCTGTTTGTCACGTTCATCGTGAAAAAAATCCCCTTCGTTTGAAAACCCTATATTAACGAAGTAGGTAATTTCAATTTCTTCCAGCAAAATGGCAATTCGGTTCCACCTTTCCTTATTCATCACAGCCGACTCTTCCCTGCTTTCGATAGAGTAATATACATCTATCATATAAAGAGCCTGCCGCATTGGGGATTGAAGGTGCTCATAAAGAGGAGATGACGTCCTATAGTCCAATTCAAGTATCAACCGCATGGCGTGAACGAGCAACGATTCTTCTTTAATTACCCGTAGTTCTTCCTTAAGGTCAACGATAATGTCTTCAATTGCCCTGCTATTATCCCTAACTTTTAAAAGTTGCCTATAAGCCTCGGCATAATCGTAATCCTTGTCTTCTATCCTATTATAACTGTTTTTCATCACCAGATAATACCACGCTCAACAAATACTTAGGCCAGATTCAAGGCCACAGTGTTTCTTCCCCACACCTCCTTTATGTGAGGTCTGATATTATTAATCAATCTCTGATACTAATTCTTATGTTTATATTGCTCACATAACGCAAGCAACTCCTGAAACATCCCCATCCGTTACACCTTAACAAAGCATTTCATCTCATTATACTTTATTATCCATCATTCCTCTTGTGTCATAATTGCACATTCTCCTTATAACACTTAACTTCATATACCTAATCAAACAGCACACGTGCCTTCAGCAGTTTGACCGACCTGTCTTTAACAATATCGTCTGAACCAAGATTTCCTACTATCAAAGGTGAATCCACATGATGTGATTCATGCTTATGAATCACCTGACTCTGGCTGAAATTAGCATAGCAATACAAGCAATGATGCATGCATGTATTATATTCTCCGATGTCGATACTTTCTACGCAACCACATTCCTTGCGCTGGTTGTGATCTTTCTTCACCTCCAGATGATAACCGACAATTTGTTCTATCAACTCACGGTCAACACAATGACCATGACTTACGCCCTGTTTGTCTAAATCAATGGCCTCAGCACAACTCTGGATTTCCAAGTTAATCCCCTTTCCAATTGCCGCAAACTCCGTCGCAATCCTTCGTATTGTTGCCTCATCTGGAACATAAGCACCTATGCCAGACATATTCCGCTCTGTTTTCTTATATAAGTCAAGAAAGCTGATGATGCATCGCTGGGTATAGCCTTTTAACATAGAAGACAACTTCTCAAAATACAACAGATGATAGTCCGAATTTATCTCGTTTGTAAAAAAAATAGGGTCATAGCGCCAAACAACTCTCTCTGGTCCAATCCTGTCCGATAGGCTTTTAAAGACATCTATGATACCGTTTTTCCGTGCTACTGCCGTTTCTATGTTTTTACCATAGGGGTTCAGTGTAAACTGGAAATAGTAGTGATAATCCTTCAATTCATCCAATTTACTCATTATCGGAGCGGGATTCTTGGTCCAGAACACAATGCAGTCGGTAACCTCCGGGCGAATATCTATCCTACTCACTTGGTGATAGCTCATGGGATTGCGTACACAGGCATAGCCTTCCCTTATTCTATTCAGAAACCATTCCGAATAGAATGCCGGTATATCTGTTCTACGACTTACGCTCAGTATCATTATTTACAGATAATTTTTCTCTAGCTGCTCTATAATACCATCAATGTCAAGATGACCGAAATATTCAGCCATCCAAGAATATCTTGGATTCTTTGGGTATGCTTTTTGCAACAGGTGTTCTTTATAATGAGAAATGAGGCTTTGATTTGTTTCTGTCCTTCGCTTCCTGCTTAGAAACCACTTAAAATCCTCTTTAACCTTAGTCCTTATAATACGGTCATCTGGAAGCAATGGCTCTATATACCGCCATGCTGTCAAATCAATTTGTATAAGTGTCCCTTCTGGTTTCCTTTCAAACAATTCAAGTTGCTCCTCTCCAGAGGGCAGACTCTTCGGCTCCAATTGCTCTTTTATTTTTCCAAGTTTAACTTTGCCTATACCCTTAACTTCTGCAAGATGCTCAAAGAATACTTTCCCAACCTTTCCATTTGATTCTTTCCAAATCTTCATAAGAGCCTCTTTCTGTGCCTTGGTTAGTCCTATTGACTTATCAGTTAGTACCTTATTAATGCCATCAAAAGTTTCATTCGGTTTCGGTGTATTATTGAACTCATGTGGCTGTAACGTCAATGTAAAGCCATCTGGAATCTCTGCTAAATAATGTATAGCAGATAAATAGATACGCGACAACCCCTGGCTATCCAGTTTCATTCTTTGAATAAGTGTTTTAGGTAAGTCAGCATACCCTACACATACACCCAATAATCCTAGCACAAAACGATAATCAATTTGTGCATTGTTCTCCATATAGCGGAACATCTCTTCGTAGTCATCCCCTTTAAGAATGAAAACAGCCAAGGACTTTAGTGTAATATCAGGCGCTTTAGTGATATCAAATAATCCACCATAGGCAATATGTTGCCTTAAATCATTCAAGAATGCACGGACCGTACTACCTTCCCACGTTTGGCCAGATTCGATTATCTGATCTCGAGCCATTCGTGTTAGTTCAGAGGCAAAATCAAGCCTATGAAGCCTTAGGTTCTCTATATTAAACCAATCAAGTCCTTCAATGATATTTGTAATTAACTTGGAATAGAAATAACCATATTTAGGATTCATGAAAACCCTCGTCCCTTCTAACCCAAAGTCCCCAGTGGTATTTGTGTCCCCATTTTTCATTCTATAAGATTGAATTTGTTTCTGGGTATAATCGTCTATTGATTTCTTATAATATTCCCAGTCAAAATACCTGGCGAAAGACACCTGTAATCGCGGTCTGATATTATAGCCAGATTTTTTCGCAAAGTTTGATTTCATTAAGTCTTCTGCCCCCAACTCTCTTACAATACTTTCAAAAGCCAACTGGTTATCTTTACCCGCGAAACTTCTTTCAATCATGGCAGTCCACTGCTTTTGTACTTCAATTCTCACTGGGTCATATTTCTCAAATTGCACCTCAAGGTCATTGAGTTGTCTCAGGAATCCCTCTTTTTCGTATGATTGAAGCCCTGCTATAGTGGTCGCAACGTCATACATTCTCTTTTCAATTTGTAACAAGTTGGCTAATGTCTGTGGAATCGAGATATAACGACCAAGAGTATATAAAAAGAGAAATCCTTTGAGACGGTTTTTTTTAACTTCCGACTTTATATCCTTGATACTATTGCATATCTCAGGGACAACTGTTTTTTTGCTTGGTTCCGGTTTGCTTTCCAACAACGAGAATCGATAAAACCCCCACATCTTATTACACAAACTTGAACGGCAATCCATCACTGCCTGATATAGGGTTTCTTCTGTTGGGAAGAGGAAACGACAATTCCATGGAAGCAAATCAACAGTACCGACAACCGCCACTCCTCCATCAAATGAAACAACGTCAGTTTCTTTTTTTACGCATTTATCATCTATCTCAACGTAGCATATTTGGTCTTTCCCGACCGTATCATCATCAACATACGGGATATGACTATAAAGACATACCACTTTATCAGAAGGTATTCCCTTTAATACTTTATAGCGGGAATATCCATACCCTCTAACAACGTAATCTTCCGCCGGTGAAATCCCTTCAGCAGAAATCACGTTATCAATGTTTTCTATATGGATGGGAATATAATATATCATAATAATCTAATACTCAAATTTCTTCTATCTTGGTCTCACCTGCATAAACATCAGAGCCTACAGGTGGGAATATCTCTGCATTTGGTTGACCTGTATACCCTATATATAAACGGTTATATGCGCGCGTTATTGCCACATACAACGCTTTTTTCATCACATCATCATATGATGTTTCGCAAAATGGGATAAAGACATCATTAAATTGCAGTCCTTTGACACTATGCCAAGGAATTACTTTTGGTACAGAAGAATTGAAGTCAAGAGTCATCGTATCGCCTAAATTAGAATTCTTTTTAAGTTCCACCAGCATTCCATGAGCCACAAAATAGTCACGTACATAATCAACGGATAGTTTTGAATCTTTATTGGGCGAAGAACTTGCACGTGCCGTCGTATTATATGGAACAAGAATGCAAACCCGCGTGAGATTTTTACTTCTGATTGTATCAATAATTGCGCTCAGTTGTTCATCAAAAGTTGCGCCTTCTATCAATTGCGGCTTTACACCATTTCTCTTACAATATTTTACCAAATCATTTCTTTTGCCAACAACTTCAGCCAGCATTGCATTTTCTCTCGTTAGGCGGTAATTAACTCTTAGATATTCTACCGGGACACCTACCATCTTGGCAGTATCCTCCACTGTCTGTTTTGTGGAGCCGTCAAAATCCATAATTGTCTGACTCGTATCACCAAAGAAGAATACTTTTTCGCAATTACCTATATATTGTTGTATCTCTTCAGCTGTAAAATCCTGGCACTCGTCCACAAACAAATAGTCAACATACCTTCCTGTTCCCCACTCTTGTTTGTAATAAACCGTTGTATCTGGTATTTGCAGAACCTTCATTCCATCCTCGAAATACTTTTTCAATGATTTTGAAAACACAACAAGAGCTGCACTTTTCCCTTGTGGCACACGGGCCAACTTATGTAATGCGATGAGTGATTTCCCCGTTCCGGCACTACCACCCACTACCTCGCTTCTATGAAAGAGGGTTTGAATGATATCCCTTTGAATATCGTCAAGCTTCCCATACTCAACATAAAAATCGCCTTCCATTGTCTTTTTCTTTTAACTATTAATATCAAAGGCATCTGCAACTGTTCGTCCCCTAAACCCTGGACAATACTCATTATCCACATTTCTGGCGTAAGATACGCCTTCTCTTATTTTTACATACAAAGTGTCCACAAAAGCGGTTCTTCCAATAACACGGTAAACGACCTTATCATCTGCTGTAAAAGTACCAAAGAACCTCTTATTGGTAAAGCACCTGCCTCCAATACATTTCCTATCATAAAAATGGCATGGTGTGGGCAGCAATGTCTTAAACTTATCGTTAGCTCTGGAAAATGCGCACAACCCACTATTTAAGTTCTTTGATTGCCACACATCATAATGCTTATCTGTGACATCCAAAAGCGTAAGCAATCCTGTTTCATTTAATTGGGGAGCTAATAATTCAGCTAGGACTCTGAATCCATCTTGTTTAAGTATTCCAGCATCCATCAATTCATTTACAAACTTGAATGATGTTATCAAATCATAGCTATCTCCCATATGGTCTATATAATGCCTCAAGTCCTCCACACATGTTACAGGAAGCGGTACATATTTTATATCCTTATCAGCGAAGCCAAACCTTGTCTTTAGCGGTTTCAAATCTAACAAGTCACTCAAATAGTCAATTGCGATATTATTACCATCAAATGCGACTATATGCAATTTGTTAATATTTGGAAGGTTATTAGCAATGGCACAAATCATTCCTAATATATCTCCGCCTGTACCACAACCTATACTTAATAAAGACAATTCCTCTTTCTTTTCCAAATGAGTTCTGTAGGGTTCATAGCTAAAAAGATTCGAGTGTATACAGAACGATTCTGCAAAACTCCTCGGAAAATAAGTACCAAGGTAGATTTTGTTCTTTTCGTCGTCAGAGTCTAAATTCTTACAGAACTCTTTAGGATCAGGTTTCTCTTCTGCCCCTAGAAATCCAAATATATAATCATTAAGCCACTTAGGCAACGGCTTATTTGTTATCATAGTAATTCCCTATTCTATCCTAACATTTCTTCACCAACCCAACGATATTCTCTTGTAAATCCTTGACGTGTTTCATAAGTTCTTTTGGTATCCTCAACTAAAACTCGTTTTAGTAAATGACCAGCAGCCCGACCTGCTTGCCTCACAGAATACTCATCATCCCCGTCACTTTGTACCATATAATAGTCATATAGCCTCATTAACGGTGTCCCCTGCCAGAAGTAGTTTGCACCGCCAAGTAGGTCTCTTGCTGCGAACCACTCTCCATGCCTGTCACGGCACCAAACCTGAACTGCCCCTAGCAAATAATCACGCATACGTTGAATCTCACGGTCATCAAAACCGTGTACATGCATATATGTATCCTCTCCTATTATCATTTTTAGCAAAAATTAATCACCCATCAGGTTTCCAGACAAATCAAAACAGAATTCATTCACTGGTTCATCGTAGGGAAACAACTTGAGCAGTTTATACACCCTCGTAGAATATTTCCCAACTTTTGGAGTAATTACATTCTTATCAAAGGCGAAACCTATAACCACCTCATTTAAACCATCTTTTTCATATGGAATCAGCAGACGTAATTCATTTTCCAACTCCTGCCAAACATGAACCATACCTTTCTTCTCACCATACGTGATTACCGCATTTATAGCTGATTGGTCAATATAAAAGTTATTACCTGGAAGTCCCGCTTTTGAGCCTCCGCTTTCTAAAATATATGCCTTGGAGAATGCTGTATTCATTTGCAATTCCTTAGGATTATATATTATAGTTGGATTTCCAATACGTTCAGCAATGGAACTAATTTCGTGTCCTTCAGGTTTAGTGTAGTTCATAACATAGTCATCAAACTTCACTTCCTCCGCCAGATATTCAATATTCTCTCCAAATGCTATCACGGAACGACATCCTGGAAGGCCATAGGCTTTTTCTGTCTGTGTAATTGTCATGTGTAACTCAATACAGTGTCGAAAATATATTGAAATTGAATTAATTTCACCTTTACCAAAAACACCATCATCAAGCATATAAACTTTTGCAATACCATCATTCAAGATCATGTTCCTCTCAAATGGCGTACTAAAATATAATACTGCACTATGTGCAGCAACAAGCCTGTCGTAAACCTCACGTTTCTGTTTATCGTTGAGATTCCAATTATTATTCGAATATATATTCCCAAAGCCCAACAAATCAGACCACATGCAGAAACTTTCCCTTGTTTTTAGCTTAGGGGGATTCCCAATCTTCACACTTAGATTGGAGCCATATTTTGCCGGCACTCCCTTTAGCATTTGGCTAAAATCAATTGGTTTCATCTATCTACAATTAATAACTATTTACGCCCATTGACTCTTTCGTTTATTATCCTCCACTAATGTAAGCAGTTCCTTAATCCTGGCAGACCTTTCCTCCTCCAACCCCACACATTAATTTTATGTCATAACCTCAGCCTTCAGACTTCAACCATCAGACATCTATTAACTCTTCATTTTTCACTTTTAACTAAGGATTCCTTCTTCCTAACTTCGTTCACTTTTCTGCGGCTCGGCAAAAAAACACGTATTCTCTGCGCTCGCTCTTACGAAAAGGTCATGCGGGACATACGGGCCTTCTTTGCACTCGAAGATTACACTTGATTCTATGGCTTCGAGTTTATGCCACACATTCTTGGGAATATCCACACCGTAGATGCCATCTTCTTAGACTATGGCTACGCTGGCGATCCCACTATCATCATCATTATTAGTTGTCACTCTCACTTCGTCAACTTATCGGATAATCCTCCAATGATAGTGTGCAACCAAAAATATGTTCTTAACCATTTGTATTTTTCAGAAATATTCCATTTTTATTATTTCATATTCTTCAATTTTCTCAATTCTTCATCGAAGTTGGCAAGAAACACTTGATAGTCAACTTTCGCACCAAGAACTATTTCCTCAATACACTTATCTTTCCCAGCCTTTTCTATAACATACCAAATCACTCGTAATGCAATAAACATGGCTTCACGTGCAAAGAAAGCAATGTTTACACAAGATAGTGCCGCGTTGTGAACAATCATATTTCGAAGGCGATAAATCATGAGCAAATCATTTCTAATCTTTCTTGCATACTCCCTTACGCCACCATCGTTTTGATAGAAATTCTGCAAAACAGATAATTTGTCCTTGACAATATCGTCGTTGATGCAATCTATTATGGCAGGAATCTCGTTCAGAAAATCACCATCACGATAATGATCACCTGTTTTCAGATTCAAACCAGCCTTGCTGATTACATCTTTACTAACGTCATAATAGTTATTGCATTGATTGGTTTTATACAAGAAATCCACATAAATATCTCGCAAATAACCATAAAAATACTGTTTGCCAAGTATTGATGTCACAAATTCCTGAATTACATTCAGCGAATTGGCATCATTGGAACTGTCCACCATCTCTGATTGAGTCTTACCATCTACTTTCAACAACCCCTCTATTGCAAACCAGCTATATAAAAGAACATCTACATCTTTTTCAGCAGCAATAGCTTTCGTATACCAATGTGCAGCATTCTTCAATCGAATTTTCAAGCCGCCTCGGCCAAACTCCAAAACCTCGTGTTTATTTGTCAGGAACTTGAAACCCTCTCCCTTGACATCATTAAGGTCAAGCGCATCCAAATAACGCATCATCTCATCCCTTGATGCCATTGTTGGGTCATTGCCCCTGTTGGAAACGCTCATGCTTATCTCGTTACCATCAGACACAACAGCATAAAGGTTTGTGGCAACTGTAATGGGCAATTTGGTCTGATATGTTAGCATAAGTAGATCCAAAACCTCCTCCAATTTTTTCTTGGCATATTCTTTTGCACGGTCAATACCACTAAAATCTATCGGGATTGCCGCATTTACATAATCACGGCCTTGTACTACAGATTCAATATCGGAAAGAGAATACTCGCCCGTAATGTACCTTTTCTTTTTCGGAGAATAGATGTTTATATCTCCGATAAAATCATCTATTTGCCCTTTCAGTCCATTGAGCCTGACAATAAAAAATGCATTTGTTGGTGTATCATAATAGTGATACTTTAGGACATCCAAACACTTGTATACATCCCTTTTCTTTACCCAATCAGAGATGGCTGCATAATATTCTACCTCTGAAGAGTAATCTGATTGTTTTAACGATTCATACACAGGCGGTGCTGCCATAACAATTCCGCCCTCAGCTATTGCTAATCCTGGTATATCAGTGGCGTATTTTTTTAGTTCGTCAAGAACAAAACCTTCTGCGATGTATTCAGCTATCACCAGATGTGTGACATCATTTATTTTCTTTCTGCTATCAATATTATTTTCAGAGGTCTCGTCAATAGTTTTTGCAAGCCAATCAACTATAAGTGTGAAGTATCGTTTAACAACAATCGTATTCAAAATTTTCTTGCATAAAAGAATACTTGAATCCTTATTAACTTTGCAGCTTAGCCTTTGAAGTAAACATACAGTTATTGGATGACACAACGAATGAAACACAACATCATCTTTATCCAGTTGGCCAATCTGAGCCTTAAAATAAGATATGTTATCTTGGTTTGACAATCCATGTCCTTCCAGTTCTTCAATAAGATCTTTCAGCAACATTCTCGGACCCATTATTCTGAAACTGACATTATCTTTGTCCGTGAGCTCATCAATGCAATGTCTCCAGTAATGCTGCCAATAAGAATAGATATTTTTATATGGTAAACCCAATATTTCTCGTATATGTGCTTCCATTGTAAGGCTTATAAATACGCTATCCAGTTGGTTATTTCACTGACATAGCCACCCCATGCAGCATCGTCCTTAATACTCTGAACCACATTTCTATAGTATGTCATCTTGTCTTCACCTTGCATTTCATAGATATCATACAAGTAATGATGCTTGTCATCAGGTGACTGGTTCACCTGATTGGCGAAATCTGCCAAATCGCCTTGTTTTGTCTTCAACAAAGTCCAAATGTAATGCTCTGGCTGTTCACCGTCGGGCAAATGAAGTTGCTTCATTACGGACAATGCATGATTCCTGACAGCCTCTTTTCCAGCCTCGTTGCCTCCAATTTTCTTTTTCATCTGCCGAAGCCGTTCCTCATCCGTTCTGTAAACGTCGCCATCCAACAAAATCAGCTTGTTATTGTCAATAGCACCTTGCAACTCCAATCCTGCCGCAATGGTAAATGCATTCCCAGCATCGCCAAATATAATCACTTTGGTATAGTTCAGAATGCCTGCGTCTTTCAAAACTTCTTTCACAATGCATGATGCCAACATATCCTCCACATAAACCTCATACTGTTTTTCCATATGTCCTGTAAGTCGGCAAAGACATGCAGGTGTAGTATGGTCAAGGCAGAAAGTTTGCTCAACATTGGCAGGTCGCCAAATATGCCTAACGTTGATGTCACCCCTTCTGGTCAGTTCTTCGCGATGAGAAGTGAATACAACCTGCAAATGTTTCTCATCAGAAAGATGAACTATCAAATCAACCAAACGGTTCAGTGCAAGTGTATGAAGTGTCAAGTCCAATTCGTCAATAAGAATCAAAGAATAGTCAGGGATACTATATAGAAGTTCAATAATTTGCAGCAGCCGTTGTTCACCAGCCCCCATTGACAGCGATGTATAAGAAGTGTTATCCTGAAGTCTGACTCGTGTATAGTTTCTCTTGAGAAATGCCTCACGTTCAGCAGCCGAGTAGGTGCGGCACATGATATTCGAGAATGCCGCAATCACTTCATCGTGATGGTCAATATTTCCACGATTGGCCATGTGGAAACTTGTTCTCGACCAAGGTTCCTTTTCAATGGCGGGAACACAACTGTCAATACCGACATAATATGTGTCGCGTTGCGGTTTGTTTTCCAATCTTGGAATCCAACGGTCAACTCCTTTTCTATAAACGAGTGTTCTTGTAGTACCGTTTACAGTGAAGCTCGCCATCATTCTACTGTCTGCCCAAGCCTCAGCATTCACCCTTTTAAAGAACCGCGTGAAATAGTTGGTCTCAGAGCCAGCGTTCAATGACCTGTAAAAACAAGCCAGCGCATGAAGTATCGAAGACTTTCCACATCCATTAACGCCAAAAATCCCAGTCACATTACAACCGGTGAAGTCTATCTCCAAGTCTCGAAGGTGCTTCAGCTTATGAAATGTAACGGTATCTAATGTTTGATTAATTGTACGTATTGGCATAGTTTTAATTTATGCGGCAATTATTCTGGTGATTCGGATGTATTTCCCTTTTCTTTGCGGTTAAATATCATCTAATCCGTAAGCGGTAAGATATTATATGCTAACTATTCCTGAACTCAAGAAACTCTTGATAATCTCTGATGAAATCCTCCTTCAAATACACATCGCTGGCCACTACCATACAAACGGCACCCGAGGAGAAGTCCTCCAGGTCACACATTGTCAACTCAACACTTCAAAAACCCTTCTTCCTCATGCTCCACATACTGACCTTCTTTGCACTCGAAGATTACACTTGATTCTATGGCTTCGAGTTTATGCCACACATTCTTGGGAATATCCACACCATAAACACCATCCTCAGCACAAAGTACGACACTCTCTATTATAGAGCCATCGTCGTTGTATGTTGTCGACCTCACTTTGCCACGGAGAATAACAAATGATTCATCTTTATCTGGATGCCTGTGGATTGGTATGTCTGTTCCTGGCTCCACTGCATTAAGCATACGATGGCACTTATCTTCCAGCGACTGATGGAAATTGAAATTCATCCGCAAGCGGGGTGAAGTCTTGGCCTGAGCAGAAACATCGTCGAGCAGGTTTTTGTCTATGACGTTCATGCTTTTCTATTCCTTAAGTAGCCAATGAACTCTTTCCATAGGAACCGTTCTGCGCTCATGTCTGCGTAGGCAGCAAATTTCCAGCGGTTCTGAAGCGTGCGGCGGGCGATGTTTAGGCGGCGGTGACTCGAGGTGCGGCCGTGTGCCGTATGTCCAGAACTCATTATGTCGTCCCACACTCTCTGCTCCAGTTCGGAATTGATTTCCGAGGCTGCTTTCACCTCCATCTGCGGGAACCAATCCGTGGGCAACTGCAGCCTATGTATGGCGATGGTCGTAAGCGTGTCGGCAAAACGGCCCCACGGGCTGCCGCACTTCACTTCTTGCACCATCCGTGCCTCCGAGCCCGAAAGTTGCTTTAAAGATAGTGCCCAGTCAATCACGTGGCGCAGCTCAATCTTTTCTGCCAGAAAATGTTTGTGTGCATGCCATGCCGTGAACAGTGCCGTGAATGTGGGATTAGGGAAACATATGCCTGGCAGCGAGGTGGGTCTGCGGTCTGTGGCAGCCAGCCGCTGCAGAACTTCCGTCGGTCCTTCCATACCTTTTTTCACCCTGCTGTTGTGTAGGGCGAAATGGTGCTCCACAGAGATGCCGTCGATATTGATATGGACATGATGGCCGTCAGCCCGTCCTACCTGTAAGCCGTGCTTCTCGAGACAAGCGTTCACCGCAGCATAATCTTCACCGGAATAGATGTCAATGTCGCCACTTTCACGCAACTCGGGCTGAGGGTAAAGCACCGCCAAAGAGAACCCTTTTATAATTATCGTAGAGAGGCCTTCTTCAGCCAGCCACCCACTAATCCTCATCACCACCTCGCGCTTGTGTTGCGAATGCGCTGCAATATTTTGAGCGTAAACCATCCATTTCGACCACAACAAAAAGGATGGGCGCTGTTCCTGGGGTAGAGCCGCCATCGAAGGGAAGGTCATAGCCAGCAACTGCTGCTCCAATGCCAAGTCGAAGCACCGCTGCCATTCGGCTTCAGTAGCCTCTTTTACAGCTTCCTCATCCAGCGGCCTCTTTTGCAAGGTCGTATTAAGTATTTCCAACAATAGATTTCCCATCCCAACTATTAAGCCATTAAGCTACGAAGCTAACAAATTATCATACATCAGCTCTCAATCATCAAAGAGCAAGTTCTTTCGGCTCCTCAAACGCTTTCTTCCCGCAAGTCTTCAATATAATCAGCCATGTGGTTTTCAGTATCAGCACTAAGTCGTACCAAAAAGAACGGTGGTTGACATAATACAATTCCAACCTCAATTTCTTTGGCATAAAGATCTTTTCGTATGACTCTTCATCCTCAAACAACTCACCATGGGTGTAGTCATACAAACTTGCTATGCTAGTTAAACCTGGCTTCACGTCCATAATGTGGACAAAATCGCCTACATATACCTTGTCGGCATTCTCCTTATCCTCGGGGCGGGGACCAACCACGCTCATTTCTCCTTTCAGAATGTTGACCACCTGCGGCATCTCGTCAATCTTGGTTTTGCGGATGAACTTGCCAAAAGGAAAGATGCGGTCATCATTCTCCAAGGTGGTAAGTCTTACCTTGCCA
Source organism: uncultured Bacteroidales bacterium (assembly GCA_937884485.1). GTDB lineage: Bacteria > Bacteroidota > Bacteroidia > Bacteroidales > P3 > Colimorpha. The sequence continues at coordinate 27,254 of CALGCG010000098.1, read as the reverse complement.
CTATCCACACGCATGGAGCGGAACTTGTAACATGTAAAAAGCCGTCCGCCTTTCCCTACACGAGCAGCCTTATAAATTGCAGGGCCTGGACTTGCAATCTTGATGATGATGATAGTCAGCAGGTAAACCGGGCTGAACACAATTAGAAACAAGACGGCAAACAGCAGGTCGAAACAGCGTTTGATAAAGTCGTACATGATTACACCAATTTACGTAGTATTATAAATTCCTCTGCGGCCAACATGCCCACCCGCAACCCAGCTGCCTTGTCACTCTCTTGCAAATACTGCACTGAGCGGGGGTGGGGATACTCGCGCAACTCGGTTGAATAGCAGGCGAATGCCTTACATTTCTGCTCGGCATACTGCTCAATATCCACAAAACAATTAGGCATAAACATGGTGTCAGCCTTATTGGGTGTCCATTCCGTTGACGACGGCACACGGTAGCAATATAGTTCCTTCACGACCTGACCCATCACGGGTCGAACTGCAACCAATGTGCTTTTATACACTTCCTGATGGTCGCGGTTCACATCACCCCAAAAGTGTGTAAATACCATGTCTGGATGCACTTTGTCAACCACTTTTTCGACTGATTGGTTGATGTCAATATGCGGTGTGCAATCCAGTTTCATGTCGGGTAAACCGCCATAATAAATGTCACGAACACCCAACACATCAGCACAGTTTCTCGTTTCTATTTTTTTGGATTCGATAATTTCAGCCAAATGGTCAGAATCGCGGTATTGTGACGAACTGCCGTCCGTCACAATCAAAACATCCACCACACAGCCTTCCTTAACTAATTTTGCAATTGTTCCACCCATACCTAGAACCTCGTCATCGGGATGTGCGGCTATCACTAATACTCTTTTCATTGTTTTCCCATTTCACGTTCGGGTATTGATCTCACTACTCTTGCGGGTCTTCCAGTGGCTATTGTCCATGCAGGGATATCTTTTGTAACAATTGAACCTGCTCCTATAATGGCTCCATCGCCGATGGTCACACCTGGCATTATCAAGGTTTCCATACCCACCATAACACCTTTGCCTATATGAATTTCACCCGTTCTGTAACCCAACTCAGCAGCATTGTCACCCACACAATAGCTAGTTAAATCACGCTGGTGACACAGCAAACGGCAACCGCTGGTGATATGGGTATAGTCGCCAATGTATATCATATCAGCATAACTGGTGTCCATTCTTACATAGTCGCCAAAGAAAGTGTTTTTACCCACATGGCATCCCATTTTTCGTATCAAAATTGGGCGCAACCTACGTGGCGCAAAGGGCTCCAAATAAAATCTGTCGAGCATCTTTTCCAAATGCTTCAGATGTATATTTTTGAAGAACTGCTTAATAACCCGCCACAAGCTTACATCGCCATATTCTTCTTCGGAATAGTTGAAGCCCAACGCACGGAGCAGTTTATAAGTAGTGCTTAGTTTTTTCTTTTCCATCATTTATGCTGTTATTTTTCCTTTGTACTCTTTCACCCACTTAACGGCATTTGAAGGTGAAGTGAAGAAACACAGAAAAGCCTCCCAAGTAGCGTGCAGATACTTATGCATCTTGTAATACACAAAGAACAGCACCCCATGATGGCGGCACAGTACCTGTCTTCTTTCGGCTTGTGTCAGAAGGTTGAAATATTTCCTTTTGTTCTCTATAAGCATCTTCTGCCCTGCCAGTTTCTTTGGACCAGTGGATATCTGGTCACCATTATGCTGAAAGTTTTTAATCAGCGTAACCGGCAGATATCCGAACCGTGGTTTTGCATCCAACGCCTTCTGCATCAAGATGTACTCTTGACAGGATGGCACAATATCGAACCCGCCTATCCCCCTGATGAAATCGGTGCGAAACATAAAGGAGTTGGTACCCGAAATATGATACATCAAATGACTGCGAATCAACTCATCATTCGTCATACCATCCCACAGGTGCTGATGGCGTTCCGAAACAGGCTCACCTGTTTCATATTGGAACGTGGCCCCATCCATCACACTCACTTCCCAATTGTTGGCCATCATGGCTTCTACCTGAACCTTCAACCTATCAGGAAGATACATGTCGTCATCGTCAAGAAAAGCGACATACTCGCCCTTTGCTAAATCTATGGCCACATTTCGTGAACCTGCACCTCCAAGATTATTTTCATTCTGAACATAATGAATTCTCGGGTCAATTACTTTTTTCAACAACTCTTCAGTCATGATTCTTTCGTCCGATCCAGGAGGATTATCATCCACAATAATCATCTCAAAATCCGTATAAGTTTGCGACAATACGGAATCGATAGCGTTTTTTAGATATTTATGACGCTTATACGTTGGTGTAATTACGGTAATCATATATTTAACTTCTATATCTTATATAGTTTTTTTCCGCCAAGATATTCTTCTTGTACTTTCGCCATCATAATATTTTCTTTTTTATTAACTTTTGAGTAAAAAAACTCTTTGGATATAATAGCTGTCACAAAATCCTTAATCTCATACCGCAAGCCATCACCAGCGAAAGTGTGAAAAAATTTTTTATTTTGGTTTTGGTCTTCGAAGCGCAGCTCAAAATAGTCTGTTTTCCACCAGGGGGCTGGTACGTAGGCATAACCTTTTGTCCCCGCTATTGTCATCGAACCTTCCGTCTTAACACCTAATCCTACCTGAAATGATGCAACTGCATGGTCGTACCTAAACACAGCCTTTGTAAACATATCAACATCATTCTTCATTTTGCTATAAAAGTTGATGTTCTTGTAATCAGTGCCGAAAAACTTGAATATGGGTAAAAGCGGGAAACAAGCGTTCTCGCTCATACTACCGCCAAACCTATTACTGTCTAATTTTTCCGAACTCTCGTCTGTGAGTGTGGTTACGGATGCGTTTACCTCTACAATATCACCAATAGCTCCCGATTTGAGCAGCGACACAAGGTGTACAAAAGCAGGACAATAGGCTGTCTTCAAGGCAACCATCAGCACACGTTTTTTCTGTTCGGCCAATTCATACAGCTCTTCTGCCTGTGCTTTGCTAAACACAAAAGGCGTTTCACACAGCACATGTTTCCCAGCCAACAGAGCATTCTTCACATAATCGTAGTGCGTATAATGAGGTGAAGCAATATATACGGCATCACAATGCTCATATAATTCTTGTTCTGAGGTCACACATTGAAGTTCGTACTTCTTGCAGAACTCTTCACACTCTTCTTGGTTCTGGTTATATGCAGCCGTGATGACGTTGCTGTTCACAAATTTAGATTCAGGCACAAAACGGCTGGCAATACTGCCAGTACCGATTACGCCAATCTTTACCATAGGTCGTTCTTCTCTCAACTGAGTACTACTGATGCCTTGGGTACGGGGCAGGTAAACCACATTGCAATACTCTTTAAGGTAATCGAAATATCCTTCCCAATCTGAGCCAATGGCAAAGATATCAACACCATATTTTTGGATGTCGTCAATCTTCTGCCCTTTATACTCCTCGATTACAATTTGATCGGCAAGTCCTGTGGCTTTTACTGCCTCAATGCGCTCCATCACATTGTTGCAGGTACTCATTTTGCCTCGTTCAAGGTCGAAATTATCGGTAGTGACGCCAACAATCAGATAGTCACCAAGTGCTTTGGCTCGTTCCAAAAGACGTTGATGACCATAGTGGAACAAATCGTATGTTCCATAGGTAATGACCTTTTTCATAATAATCTTGTCAAAAAATCGCTTTAACTATTCTTCCGATCAATCCTGTCAGCACCTGTCCTGGACCACACTCCACAAACTCTGTCATACCCTCGTTTTTCATATTAATGACGCTCTGTGTCCAACGAACGGGAGCGGTGAGTTGTTTCAATAGGTTATCTTTGATTTCCACAGGGTCGGTGTGTGGCAGTGCATCCACGTTTTGATACACTGGGCAGATGGGGTTGTTGACAGGAGCTTTCTCGATGGCGGCAGCCAACTCAATGCGGGCGGGTTCCATCAATGGTGAATGGAAAGCACCACCCACTGCCAACGGCAAGGCACGCTTGGCACCGGCCTCTTTCAGCTTGGCGCAGGCCTCCTTGATAGCTTCCACATTACCGGAGATGACCACCTGACCAGGACTATTGTAATTAGCTGGGACGACCACGTTGCCTTCACTGCTGACTTCTGCGCAGATCTTCTCGATGTCCTCATCGGGCAAGCCTATAATAGCAGCCATGGTTGAGTGGGCAGCCTCACAGGCTTTTTGCATAGCCATAGCACGGGCATAGACCAAGCGAAGGCCGTCCTCAAAGGTCAGTGCACCAGCTGCAGTAAGTGCAGAAAATTCTCCCAAAGAGTGACCTGCCACCATGTCAGGTTTGAAGTCATCCAAGCAGAGTGCTGTGATAACTGAATGCAGGAACACTGCAGGCTGAGTCACTTTTGTTTGCTTCAGGTCCTCATCGGTGCCGTCAAACATGATGTTGGTAATGCGGTAGCCAAGGATTTCGTTGGCTTTATCAAAAAGCTCTTTGGCTTTGGGATTACTTTTATATAGATCTTTGCCCATTCCGACAAACTGGGCTCCCTGACCTGGGAATACGTATGCTTTTGCCATAAATTTTATATTATATTTATTGTACATAATGACCTGAAAGAATTGTTTTACCTTCAGCCAATTTTAATATTCTTTCCATTGATTGATATGCCAATTCCTTGTTGGCATGAGGTAATTGTGTATTTGCCCCTACACCAGGTATATAGGCATCACCTGTAAAAATCAAATCATCAAGAACTATAGTCAGACAACCTGGGTTATGGCCGGGAGTTTCATAAAAATGCATGGGAGGTTCGTCTTCAAAAAGTCGGATTTCGTCACCTTCATGCACTACATACACATTCTTCCCTTCGTATGAAATAGGATTTTCATGGTATCTCGACATATTCAGTTTGTCTGAAGCCAATGCTTTTTTTGCATATTCAGTCAAATAGACTTTACATTCTGGGAATCTTTCCACCAACGACACCACGCCATAAATATGATCAAAATGGGCATGTGTCAGTAAAACGCCTTCCACAAACATCCGTTTTTCTTCAAGAAAAGCTAACACAGGCTCTACGTCCCCAATATCCACAAGCCAAGCCTTCTCCACTCCTTCTTTGTACAGGATATAAGTCTTGGATGTAAATATACTGTTGACGATTTCTTTGATTTGAATCATGTTCTATCAAAACTTTGGCAATGCTTGATACCAACGCAGATATGCACCAGTGTTAAGATGCAGCCCATCTATCGTCAAGTTCATTGGCAGTAATCCATTTTTTTCATACAATGAGTACACATCCAAAATGTTCAAACCACGTTTCTCTGCAATCGTTTCAATTCTACTGTTGCATGCGCGAATATGATTGTTGTTACAACTGATACTGAAATCCTGATTGTTGACAGGAAGCATAGTCTGAATCATTATGGCAGCTTCGGGCAATGCCTGAGAAATAACATCCATCAAACGATTATAAAACACATCAAACTCATTAGCCGAAACATGCGCCACATCGTTAATCCCTGCCATCAGAAACAGCTGCTTCGGTTCCAATATCCGTACCTGTTCTACCCTGTCAATCATTCCTTGAATGGTATCGCCCCTCAGACCAAGGTTGCAAACAATCTTATTGGGGAATACCGAGGCGAAGTCTCCATAATAGGTCAATGAATCGCCAAAGAAAACAATATCAGCCTTGGCATTCACTTGCCTCAACGAATTGGTCCAAGCTTGCAGGCATTTCTCCACAGTGACACTCATTGTTCAGGATGCTCTGCTTTATAATTTTTTGCCAACTGATAACCCAAGAACAAGTCAATGTCTTCCTTTGTGGTTATCTTGATATTGGTATGGCTTCCCTTTGAGAAATAGAGCGGTATCCCTAACTCTGCCATAAAGACAGTGGTGTGATGCTCTTCAACTGTTTCAAACAGTCTCTTCTCTTCCACCTGTTTGTACAGGTCGGTAATGACTTCGTAACGGAACGATTGTGGAGCGGCAAGCGTCATAAACGATTCACGATTGATGGCTTTCTTTGAGCAATCACCATCATTGCTGCCGTAGAGCAGATAGGAATAGCTTGCAGTGATGGCATTTCCCTTCTCTTTGCATACTCGAATATTGTCCGTAATAATCTCTTCAGACAGGAAAGGCGACGCTGCCCAATGGATTATCACCAAATCATCCGGCTTAGCAATGCCATCAAGCCCTGCCACACCATTCATAATAGAATACTCATATTCCGAGCCACCTTTCACTATCTTCATGAATTTTGTAATGCCATACTTTTCAGCAATACCCATCAGATGATCCTGATAACCATCTACGCACACCAATTCAATGGCATCAATCTCGGGATGCTTTTGGAAATGCTCCATTGTGTAGGCTATCACAGGCTTGCCAAGCACCTCCACAAACTGCTTCGGAACTGGTGCACCCAAGCGACTGCCAACTCCACCTGCTATAATAATTACATAGTTCATTTTCTCTCTTTAATATACAATACTACTTTTTACTTTCGGCCTGAATCTGGCGGGCTTTCAGCAAATCATCCACGCAATCAACCTCAGTCCATTTATATTCCTTGATATCCTTATAGTACAGTTCGAAGTTCTTCTGGAAAATCATCTGTACCAAGGCATCCTCAAAGAACAGGTTGTACATCTCCTCGTTCACCATCTGGTTCAACTGTTCAAGGAGGAACCTGGCCGACACGGCATCCAGTTTGGTCACGCTGGCATAGTTACCCATAAAATCGGTAAGGTTCTTGCTCATCACACATACCAAATCACCCTGCACCTGCACATTGTACTTATTGGCATCGCGATGGGTACTGTCTAGCAGCACGCATGGATAGTCGGTGTGTTGGCATATCACATCCTGAAGCAGTTTGTCGCTCGTAACAATATCACCATTGATGATGGTCACGTTTTCACGCTGCAAATAGTCTTTGGCAAACAACAGAGAGCCCATGGAGCTGGTGACAGAATAGAACGGGTTATGGACGAACTTCACGTTATCGTCAATCAATTCACGCTGAATCTGCTTATACATATAGCCCACCACCACCACAATCTCGGCTTCGGCATCAAATTTACGAATCATTCGGACCAGTCTCTGCAAAATAGTAGTTTTGTCATCCAATTTATACAACGATTTAGGATGATTCAAAGTAAGAGGCTGCAACTTGGTTCCCTTACCTGCTGATAAAATGATATATGTCATAATTCTTCTTTTTTTACTCGTTATACAATGGCAAGGCTTTTTTACTATATTCTTTGGCAAAGTGGTACCACTGGGGTTTCAGGTAGCCAATGATTTGACCTTGCGACTCCTTATACATCGTCCAGTGCATATAGAAGAAGCCTGTGATAGCAATATAGGCATAGAAGTGACGTTGTTCCTTTACTGTTGGTTTGCGTCCAAAATAGGTAAATAGGATTCTATCCACCTCTTCTTCGCTATGGTCGCCACCGCATACGTATGAACCGATGTCAAAGCCAGGGTCTCCAAAACCCGCATATTCCCAATCGATTAGATGAATTTCCTCGTTGTTGATCAGGAAATTCTCGTCGCGGCAGTCACCGTGTGTAAGGCATTTCTTGATGCCATCGGTCTTTGCCAATTCGTACAACTTGTAGATGCGCTCTTTTATCTCCTTGAATTCTGGAAAGTCGGCAAAATGTTCGCCATACTTATCAGCAGGGGTCATATCGCGAATGGACTCCCACTTCTCCTTGATGTCGAACTCCCATCTCACCTTGGGTCGCACTGCATGTAGCTTGCGCAACTGGATAATGCCCCTCACCATATCGTTCACATCATGGTAATTGAAGGTACGGGTTTCCACAAAGCGGGATATACGCCAACCGTAGCGGACACTCATCGCCACCAACGACGTGTCAACACCAGCATCTTCAATTTGTTTTTGCACGATTGACTCGCGACCACGGTCGATAAGAATTTCAGATCCGAGGCCGGGGTAACGGAACACATACTTGCCTCCGTTGTATTTGAATGACAATACAGAGTTGGAAAGACCTTTTTGGAGCGGCTGCAACTCTGTAATCGCCTCAGCACTGCATCCAAACACTTCACAGATACAATTGTTTATGAACTCGATGTCCTGCGGATGCAAGATACCACCTGTTGTTTGTATTGATTCTGACATAGTTTATTGTTATCTAAAGAAAGTATTACATATTGATTTTAATTGACTTATTCCTTTGATAATTCTTTTCTTATTTCGTCCAATGACCATCTTTTTTCCATATCAATGAAAGCAAATGCATGTCTATCGTCTCTTTTTTCAACAGGAGGTGGTGTCATATAATCTCCATACAAGTGTGTTAAGTACTCATGGTAATACTTGGGAATACGTATTTGTATATCTTCAAATGGAACCCAAATAGTATCTTCAATCCATTTTTTAGGAATAACATGCCTCATACCATATACATCAAAATAAAACGTACAATACTCACTATCCTCATATGAATATCTTCGAGTTATTTTCTCAATTTTTCTTACACTAATTTCTTGTAGTGGTTTTCTAAACCAAGAAGTGAAAGCAGAAACAAAATAACCACGGTATCCACCCGATTTCAATAATTCCCTACGTTTGGATTTCGGGAACCCATGGTGAGAATGTCGTAAAATTTTTTGCCAAAAAATAAAATGCTTATAATTTCTATAAATATTCCCATCAGCAGCTCCATCTAACGGAAAAATATCAACAAAAATACCACTCACGTGTCTATGCCACGGAGCAAAAAGAATTGTACTGTTTTTGTCAAAAACACGTACAAAATACTCATAATAATAGGGGGTCACACCTATTCTGGCCAATTCGTAATCACCCAAATCCGTTTTTTTACATATCTCCACAAATCTATCATAATCCGGCCTTGGCATACAAACATCAACATCATCATCCCATGGTATACATCCCTTATGTCTGATTGCTCCAATACAGCCACCATACCCCACAAACCAACGGATGTTGTTTTCTTCACAAATCGCCATAATTTTTTTCAGAATCCCTATTAGCTTGGCATTATATTTTTTTCTATCTTCCAGACTCATCTGGGAAAAACGCACATTTTTCATTTTTTTTATTTTTTTTGATTATTATCGCTTTTATAATTGCAAGTTTCTTCATATTACGAGTAAAAAACTATTCCATAATCCTTATCACTGTAGCACCCCAACTTAAACCAACGCCAAATCCTGCCAACAACACAATACCCTTCAGTTTTCCTTGCTCACGAGCATCAAACAAGGCTATAGGTATAGTTGAAGAGACTGTATTTCCCACAAATGCCAAGTTGTTGAAGAACTTTTCTTCTTCTATCTTGAGTTTCTTGCGCAGATGTTCCAGCATATATTTGTTTGCTTGATGAAACACAAACAAATTCACATCCTCCTTTTGAAGGCCGTTTTTCATCAACACATCCTTCATCATTTTGGGTACTTTCGTTAGTGTGAATGCAAAAATTTCCTGACCATCCATATTTAGATAGTCTGAACTGATAGGATTGCCTCCGTCATCAAATTTTAGGTCATTTAACTTTTTCGGGAAACGAGCACCACCACTCTTCACAATAAGATGTTTCGCCCCTGAACCGTCTGTGCCAAGGCTAAACTCACCGATAGCAGCAAAACCTTCTGTGGAGATAACCGTTGCGGAGGCTCCATCACCGAATATGGTTCGATTCCCTTTGTCACGTGGGTGAAGATAATGGTTATATGTCTCGCCTGTCAGCAATAAAACATTTGAAGAAATCCCGGCAACTACCAACCCTTTAGCCACAGCCAAACCATATTCGTAGCCAGAACAGCCCAAGTTAAAGTCAAAAGATCCACAGTGAGTGCCAAGGCCCAATCTGTCCTGTATTATACAAGCTGACGATGGTAGTTTGTAGTCTGGACTTTGTGTGCAAAACAGCACAAAGTCGATGTCTTCCCGTTTCACTGTTCCCTTTGCAAATAGAACTTCTGCTGCCAAAACCGCGAGATCAGTTGCTGTTTCATCAGAAGATGCCACATGTCGTTCACAAACTCCTACTTTGTCGGCTATTTTATCCACGCTCCATTCCGGGAACTCCTTGACAAGTTCCTCATTAGACACGACCTTTTTAGGCAAAAAATAAGCTATCTCTTTTATATAGACTTCCATAAAATAATCAATGCCATGCTTTAACAACTTTGGATTCCATTATGATATCAGAGAAATGTAAAAAGCTATCAGATGTACTATTTTAGACATCTGCCACCATCAACGATAAGTTCTGTCCCTGTCATCCATGCACTGGCATCGCTCAACAAGAAAACCATAGCACGGGCTACGTCTTCCGGCCTGCCGTAACGCCCAAGTGGATAATAGACTAAATCGGCCTGCTTGTCCTCTTCGGTATAGGTACCATCATTGATGAGTTTGGTCTCCACCATGCCAGGCAAAATAGCATTGCATCTGATACCCTTTGCGCCAAGTTCAATAGCACATGTACGCATATACGCACTTATAGCCGCCTTTGACGAAGCATAGATAGATAGGCCTGGGGCTGTCATGTAAGACGAGATGGACGATGTGAATACAATTGAAGCATCTTTGGTGAGCTTCTTTTTCTTTAACAGCATCTTGGTAAGGAGCGCCACACCAAACAGGTTGGTCTGAAACACATCCTGCAAGTCTTCCAATTTGATGAAATTAACTGGTTTGCTCAAGCCCCTGCCAGCATTATTGACAAGACCATCGAGAGCTGGACATTCGGTCACAAGACGCTCAATATCCTCTTCCTGATTAATGTCGGCTGCTATTTGGAGATGGCCTTCACCTTCAAGTTGGTCAAACGTCTCTTGCAGACGTTCAACATTACGGCCAGTAATAACGACCTTCGCGCCCATTTTGGCACATTCAATTGCCGTAGCCTGACCGATGCCTGATGAAGCACCGGTCACAAGCACGGTCTTTCCTTCTAATGAAAACGGATTATAACTTATACCCATTTTGATTCACCTTTCTCCTCATCAACCTCGACAAGGTTTGAAATCAATATGTTGTCCGTATCAAAAGCGACAGTACCCCATGACAGCCCGACACCAAAACCGCAACAGATGAACTTCTTATGACCATTCAATTTGTTTTTCAACTCTGTTACGATGGTGATAGGAATACTGGCACTTGACGTATTACCGAAATGAGCCATACTACTCGGCACTTTCTCGGCATCCAGTTTCAGTTTCTTAGCTATCATATTGTTCATCTTCATGTTGGCCTGATGAAACACGAAGAAATCATAATCCAGATAGTCAAAACTGTTGTGTTCAGCCAATTTTTTTACCGACTTTGGTGCAGTGGATATGCCAAAGGAGAACACATCCATGCCTTTCATGCGGTCTTGCAAACGATTATAGCTCTTACCATCAATCACTTCCTCGTCGAAAGAATGCATTGAAATACCATTTCTTGCACCACCATCAGGGATTATGATAGCATCATAACCACTTCCGTCGGTTCCAAAATGGAACATGAAGCCTTCTGCATCTTCGACAAATTCTATAGCGGTAGCAGTTCCTGCATGACCAAACAATGGATCGGAATCATTATAACGCGGTTTGGCATCACCAGCTAACAACAAGGCACGTCGTACCGTACCATTCTGCATCAGAGATGCCACCACACTCAAACCATGTACCCAACCAGAACAACCCAAAGAGATGTCAAGCGTGAAGCACTCTTTGGAAAGACCCAATCTGTCTTGAATGATACATGAAGTGGCTGGTAAAATATAATCAGCCGTTTGGGAAACAAAAACGAGAGCCTCTATCTCTTGTTTGTCCCAACCAAGATCCGAAATTAGTTTCTCTGCTGCAGGTACACAAAGATCACTAGTTGTTAAGCTGTTAGTCCAACGACGTTCACGAACACCCGTTGTCTCAATGAAATCGGCAGGAGAATAATCAGCGGAAAACCTTTCTCCTCCTTCCATGTTGTCGATAACGTTCGAAGGAACGCCAGCACTTATGCCAGCGATTCTCACGTTTTTGAATTCTAAAAATGCCATATCTTTTACTACTTGTTGAGGACAATTTTATAAAGGTCTTCTACTGTTTCGGCATTTCTAATATCCTCGCCTTTAATAGTAATATCGAACTCCTCATCCACCATGGCAATAATACTCAAGGCAATTAGGCTCGACCATTCTTCAAGAGCACGAAACTTAGTATCTGCCTTGATAAGGTTAGCATCTGTTTCTTCAAACTGCTCAGCAAAAAGAGCGACAAATTCATCTAAACTTTTCATTTTTTTTATTTTTTTGTTAATAATAAATATGCTATTTTTTGTTTTTTTTTCCAGAACGCAAATCTTAACACCTTTCCCGGTTTATAGAGGAATCGTACCACTACCTTAGAAACCCAAAACATAAAATTAATAAATCTATCACTATATGGGCATTCCTGCAACCATTTAGCAATAATAATTGAATAATAAAAACAGTTTTTCCCAGACGCAGAATACTGCATCTTCTTCCATCCATCCTTTGCACTAAGTCTCAATATGGTTTTGTTATTCTCATGCGTAGAAGCCCATAATAATTTTAGTCCAAGTTGAGATTCTTTCAATGCTAATTGGTGATGTAAATCAAAATAAACATCCGTCCCACGATATTCTGGCAAAACACTTTCCATACAATGGAATCCTGCTTCACCTCGACACCACCAAAAATGCAATCTGCTTATTTTCAAAGAAACTGTGGCCAAAACTTTATTTTCCTCATTCAGCGCAACAAAAGTATACCCACCATTAACCGAATCCCTCAATTGATCTCCTGTATAATGTCCAAACGACATATCAAAGCCTTTCTTTTTATTTGTCGCTTGCGAAACTTTTATGCATTCTGCTATTTCATCCCAAGTCACCCAATCCGGTTTCTCTATTATTCTGATTTCTTCCATGTTTTAAATGAAATTTTTGTTTCTTAAATCAATGAAAGCATCTATAAGCTGATCGTAATCTTTTTCCGTAAGACAACCGATATGCCCCACCCGGAACACAGTGTCTTTCATATCGCCACCATTCGGGCAAACCCACATTCCATACTCGTCTTTGATTTTAAGGAAAATCTCATTGGCAGACTGCGTGGTGGGATGCAATGGCGTGACAGCATTACTCAAACTTTCACTGATAATCTCGAAAGGAAGATTATGTTCCTTAATCTTATTGCGGAAATAGTTGGCCAAACGAGCGGTACGTTCAATTTCAGCCTTGTCACCGCCAGCGGCATCAATTTCTTTCAGACGAACATTTATTTGACGTAACACACCCACAGCTGGAGTCCATGGGGTCTGACCGCGTTCTTGGTTCTTTAAAGCAATCTTCAGGTCAAAATACTGGCAACAGCACTTAGTCTTTTCAATTCGGTTCAATGCTGAAGGGGCCAAGGCCATCACTGCAATACCAGGAGGACAAGCCAATGCTTTTTGCGAGCCCGTAATCATCACCCCTGCGTCCAATGCCGCCATGTCAAATGGATCGCACAAGAAAGTGCTGATTGTATCAACAATCAAGAAACAGCCATTACGTTTACAGAAATCACTGACAAGATTGATGTCATAATGCACACCTGTGGAAGTTTCATGTTTCTGGAGAAGGAAAGCCGTATAGCCCTCGTCCTCGTATGGCGCGAGATGTTCCGGTTTCAAAGCCTTGCCGTGCTCTAACTTGATTTCTGTGAACGGGATCTCGTGCAACGTAAGCAACTCTACAAAACGTTCACCGAAAGAGCCTCCGTTAATCACCAACGCCTTGTCCTGTTTGGTTAAACAATTCATAATGGAGGTTTCCATACCACCAGACCCAGAGCAAGTCATGAAGACCACGCGACTATCAGCAGTAGTATGTGCAAATTTCTTTATAAGACATTCATTTTCAAGCATGAGTTTCGAAAACTCAGCCGTCCTAAAATATGGCACCTGCTCAGCTCCTATTTCCCGTACCATATCGCTAGACATTACTGGTCCTACTGTAAAATTCAGCATAATAAAAAAACATTAATTACTATTTTTCACTTTTCCTTTGAGGAGTCATATAGTCACCATAAAGTTGTTTTAAATAATAATCATAATCCAACGTTATTGGAACTGACATGTCTTCAAACTGATGATAGATTATCTGATCTAAACAACATGAATGATAAAGTGTTTTTAACTCAGAAAACATATAATTGTAACATGAACAAAAATCCGTGACTTTTCCATTATCCTTCTTTGATACATTTTCATACCACCTCATTTTTCTCTCATAACTGAACGGCCTACCAAGAATATACGAAACGAATGCTATCATCTTATTTCTCAAGCCAAAACGGCCGTATTTAGGTTTACCTTTTATCATTCCCTGTAACAAAGATATCAAGAAAACCTTTAATTTTCGCTCAAATCTATTATTTGGTGCATTGTCTAAAATAAAGATATCTATTGTGGCCCCCGGAGATTCTTTTTCATTATTAAATCGAATTTTATCTATCCACAATTCTTTTTCATATACTAATATTTTAGATGTTCCAATTATTTTTAATAATAGATCTCTGTTTTTACGATTCATAACAACATCTATATCATCATCCCATGGAATGAATCCATTATGACGAATCGCCCCCAATAAAGACCCACTATCCAAACTATAAACAATACTATTGCTGATACAAAAGTCATTGAATTCTTTAAGCAATGATAGTAATTGCTTTTGTATTTGTAATTTTCCGTATTTATTATCCAAGTCCATAAAACTAATTGTATATTAATTTGCTTGTGAATTACGTGCCATCCACTCCATATTAAGCATTGCTTTGATTTTACGAACAGGAATCACATTTCTGAACGGATACAATGTTTTAATAATGATTCTCATCCAAAAAGGATAAACCAATTGCAGATGACAAAATGCTTTTCGAAAATGAAAATCATCTGATAAAAAAGATTGTACATTTGAATGATTCGTTATGGTACGAGCACCATCAGAGACATACTTTTTACCCTTCTCACACAAATAATAACGATTCATTTCAAAAATCAAACCATAATAAGGTCTATGCTGTTGCTGATATTTAGGAACAGCCTTCATTGTCGAGTATCCACACATATCCTCCGTTACTCTATTCATAGCAAAAGCGATTAGCGTCTCCGTTCCCTTCAAATAAACTCCCCAAAAATCCCATTCATCTTCTTTACAAGAATTAATACGTTGTATGAAAGCATCTTTTGAAGATGCAACAGCTTTTACTCGATAGTTTTCCATTGCTTCGCAATACACACCATATCCTTTCGACAATAGTTCTTTTTTGGTGATTTGTTTGATGTCACAATCATTAAAACTGCGTCTAACCTTGTTGCGCATTTTTGATGTTAGTTCATCAAATCCACCAAAGCTGTCCTTTATCAAATACCAGAACTCCGTTTCTTCTTTAATATCAAAATCATATACATTTCTTACAGCATAACCACCATGCGACAACAACTTCTTACACTGTGAACAATCCATTTTTTTTTCCAAATGAGGCGCCAAAGTGAAGCACCAAACACCTTTATTCAAATTATATTTAAGTTCCATTTTATTATTTTATGCATTGTGTTTAACATCTATTTATAGTACCTCTATTTTCTCATGATCTTCATTGGGAGACAACTCACAATATTTTTCATTTTCAATTTTTCTTATTGCATCAACCTCAAAGCGATACTTATGGTGGGCTCTTTTTATTCACTTTTGGGGTCACCCAACAGACAGAATCCATTAATCTGCAAGGCAACCTTGACTTGACATTCGTTTTATGAATGCGAAGCCAAAACTAATTTTTCATTTTACAAATAATATTTTACAATAATTTTCAGGGAACATTGTATCTCTTCAGTAGGGGCAACACATTGGTGTAGAAATCCATCCTTGAATCATCAAATGACAAAAAATGTTGGGCATACTGTTTTTTTATAAAATATCCGAGTACATTTTTGAATATTCAGATGCTATATTACTCCATCTGAATAAATCAAAATCAATTCCCTTATTTGAATAACCACTCCTATTGTCAAAAACCTTTTCTATCGCCACCTTAATACTCTCAACACTTGGTGTAATTAGCCCTACACCACTATTATCTGGTAAAAATCCATCAACACCATCACCTTTGGTATAGATGACGGGCAAGTTCTGTGACAACGCCTCTAAATATACCAAGCCGAAAGTCTCAGCTGTCGAAGGGAGAACAAATAGCGAGTTATTACGATAATTCTCCAAAAGTCTCTGCTTGTCGTTGATTCTTCCATGATAAACCACAACCTCCGGGTTACTTGCTGCATATTGTTTCACGGACGCTTCATCTTCCCCTGTGCATCCAATAAGATTGACCTTTATATCAGGATACTTCTCTTTAAGTTGCAAGACTGCCTCGATAACAGCCAACGGACGCTTGCGCCTGATCATGGTACCCACGTAAAGAACACTATGGTTGTCGGGAACGTCGTTTCGGTTGGTGTTGTCAATCCAGAAATCGTCAATGCCATTCCTCGATACAATTATTTTTTTTTCAAAATTAGGCAAGAACTTACTGATATAGTGATGAGAACAGAATTTATCTTTCAATGTTGGCGAAACGAACACGATTTTAGATGCATTCAACAGTATTTTCTTTGCCGATGGCCATGTATGCGGCGCTTTCAACAAAAATGCATAGTAGTCAGTACTTCTTACAGCCACGAGATATGGGATGTGGTATCTTTTGAAAAGTTTATACGCTTGGCCACCGTCGGTAAACAAAGTGGTGGCGTGGCAAAGGTCAACACCCTCGATACTAACTTTTTTACGCAATTCACGGTATATCCGATGCTGTTTGATATGATAAACATAGCGATGGAAGGGTTTCACCACATCAGCATACACGAATCGCGTATGTTCACCCTCAAACTCATTGCGCCCAATAGTCTCTCGACGTATCACCCTTATAGGATTGAAAATGGTTTGCTCCACACCCAATTTGTCCAATTGCTTGTATAAGTTAGCGTGGACTTTAGTATTACTAAAATCGTTGGAAATATGAAGGATATGCATAGGTGCGTTTTTTTATTTACCAAACCGTTTCATCACTCTATAAATAGAGGAATAGTGACCCGGAAAACAGCGGAACAACACAGCTTCTATCCTATATTTGCGAACTGACGCCTTCTTCAAAATATTAATTAACATAGGCTTCGTCCGGACTGTTTTATCGAACTTATGCCGATCCTCGCGCGAATTCTTACTAATAACCGAGAGCGCATCATTAATAAGCATTGATATTCGATAATTCATCATTCTGTCTATCATCGAATCATCATTATTTTTTTCAAAAAACATAGATAATCGTTCTGCTACAGTCAAACAATCGAAAGCCCGTTTGGGTCGAGGCACCTGAGTAATGGAATTGGGGTCTCGGTAAACGGTATAAAGCACTTCAGGAACCACATGTGCCGATTTTGCCATATACAGCATACGTGGAGTAAACTCGGCATCTTCATGGTAGATACCTGGGAAGAATCTAAGGTTGTTCTCCAATAGGAATTCTTTGCGCAGTACCCAGAACACCCCACAATGTTCCCATCCGCCATTTGCCAAGATTTCTTTTCCAGTATGCAAATTAGGGTTGACACGATTACGGATCTTATCAATACCATCAGTTTTGGCATAGATAGGTATCACATCGGGATGATCAGTCATCGCATCACAAATCAGTCGCACAGAGCGGGGTGAAAAAGAGTCGTCGGCATCAACAAACCATATATAATCTCCTTGCGCTGGTTCCACCCCATTGTTGCGTGCCATAGATAGCCCTTGGTTTTGTTGTGTTAGACTACGTAAGCGATTATCTCGTTGTGCGTACTCATCCAATATGGCGGAAGAGCCATCCGTGGAACCATCGTTGACTGCCAACACTTCATATTCGCCACCGTTTGTATCCTTCTGGTTAAGAAGGGAATCTAATGCACGGCGAAGGAATGACTCTTTGTTATATACGGTAAGAATTATCGATAGTTTCATTTCTTCTTGTTATTAAATAGCACGATAAGCCGCATAAGCCAACATGTAGAAAGCACCAAACATTGTGGAATAGATAATAACATTAAACATTTTTTTGTTGTAGCCATGTCGTCGCACCGCTGCCAAAAAAACCGCATTGGCAATCATCGAATAGTTTAACGTGCGATAATGTAATACATAAGTGTTGTAACCAAAATCAATTAAAAAACAAAGACCCAAAACAATAACAGAGAAAGCATAGGAAGACATGATACGCTCACCAATGGTAAAATTATTGAATTGACCTTTCACCACAGTGATAACATATAATATGGCACTTAAATATAACGGAACGCGAGTGAGAACATTATATATTATAGCTCCCAATCCGCCGCCCATATAAAACATGTTACCTGAGCCACCAACCATATAATTGTCACGTTTCCTATCCGTGATATAAGTCTCGTCATCCAAATCCATCGTCATAAAATAGCCCAACGAATACTGTAGAGTGTAAACAATTACGGGAGATAACAGGACCAATATAATGATGGTCTTTTTATTCGCATTAACCAAAAACAATGAGGCTATGGCAGCCGCTACACCGATGGCAGCTGAACGATGGAAAAACACCGAACAGCCAATAATACCAAACCCTAACACTATGGAAAGAATGCGACTTCTATATTGAGAATTAGCAAGGACAGATAAACCCAAGACAATAAAAGTCATGGCAGCCGATGCTCTTGCATAGGAATACATGTGCAAATAGCATACGCAAAAAATAAACACACATAAATCAATAGTTGGTGAGCTTTTTTTGTATGCCAATTGCAACAGGAACAAGGCAACGCCCCAAACTACAAGTCTAAACACAAAATAAGAAGGCACGAATAGAGCTATGGTTTGGTAAATGGGCTCCCAATGGGAAAAACCACCATGCCTGATTTTTTCAAAAGACTCATTATAATGGAAATAGTCCCCTGCCCAAAAAGGGGAAAGGCAAAAAAGGAGTATCAGCAAATAGCAAATAATCCTTGCCCTCTTGTTGATGGTATATGGTGAATTATAGGCTCGGCGGTAGGATAGACCTAAGACAATCCATAAGGATATATCAAATAATACCTGTAAAAAAGTTGCACTGTCCTGCATAAATTAGTGGACTACAAATTAGTCTTTAGAAAATAACAATGTTATATGATGGATTTATCTTTCATCCAATTAACAACGGCTTCTGATGCATGGCCCGTATCAAAAGAACCGAAAACCGTATCCATGCATATTTGTAATTCGCTCTGATATTTAGCATCATCAAAATTCTTAATGTTATCAAGAAACTGATCATTATTTTCAGCAAATGGGAAAGGTAGTTCTTTTAAATTCAAATAATAACCCCGCTCATATTTTTCGCTGTCCGTAGCATAGATGAAGCACGGACGTTTGGTAAATGCAAAATCAAACATACACGAAGAATAGTCCGAAACCATCATGTCAGATGCGATAATCAAGTCGTTGATGTTATTGTATGTGGTTGCCTCAATCAAATTGTCACTTGAGAACAATAATGAACGGTCAATATTTGAACCTAGGAAATTAGGATGCAACCTGATTAATATTTTTACTTTTCCACCCAACATCTTTTCAAGAGCAGGTGTGGCATTTCCCCAATCGATATTATAGCAATCAAGATTCATTTTGCCTCGGAAAGTTGGAGCGTACAAAACGACCTTATCCGTTTCATTAAACTCGTAATAATCAAAAACCTTCTTTTTTATCTCTACATGCTTGCTTTTATCAAAGAAAATGTCATTGCGAGGAAAACCTTTTTCGAGTATTTCTCCATCATAGAGGAAAGCTTTATGGTAGAGATTCGAATTGTATCTGCTATCGGACAAAAACAAGTCACAATACGCAGAATCGTTCTTCATTCGCTTCAAATAATTAGGGCCAAGTGTATCAATGGCATCTAATTCACACTTTTTCAACGCTCGACCATGCCAAGTCATAATATATTTCTGCCCTTTCTTTTTTATCCATGAGAACATCCATGGATTAGTTCTTTTATTTGTAAATACAAATTCCGAAGTGTTGATAGCAACCAAAGCTCTCAAAGTTCTACCAACTACTATTTTTATTTGTTCGTCAATTTGTGGAGGTATATAACAGTCATTAAAAAGCCAAAACAGCTCAAATCCATCAAGATTATTGTCGAGAATAAAGTCCGAAATAGCACGAGGATTACAACTATATTGATTTCCATCATAAGCAATGAACAACACCCGACCTTTTTTCACCTTCAAAAATGGGTGAAGTATTATGGCGAGTAAATATAGGAATACTCTTTGAATTCTATGATTGTGATTGATGTTTTTTAATTTCATTTTTTACCAATATTAGTTATACAATTGATTTACACGGTTTTTTGATTATTATTTTTAAAATTCCTTATCATGGAATTAATCATTTGAAATACCATTTCTTTCTCTTTTTTTTCAAAAACGACAAAATAAGCTATTATTACTACTAATATAAAAGTGGTGAATGTTACAACTATTAATCTAATTATATTATTACCAATTGCCAGATGTAATGGTATCACAACAAGTAATGATAAAGACACCATCAAAAGAATAGGTAACAAGACTCTTAATAAATATTTCTTTATATCCAAACAAACCAATTGTTTTACAATCAAAAGACCAGCCAAAAGCATAAAAATAGAAAGAACAAAGACAACGAAAAAAGCAATTTCAGGTATTTGAAATAACTTAATTAGAACTATCGAAATTGGTATAGAAGCTAATTGAATTATACTGCATATTAGTTGATATTTCTTCATAATTCCAGTCGCATGCACAATTCCAGACAAAGATGAGTGCAAACTGTTGAACAAAGTGGTTGCTATAACCAAGACCGAAAAAGCAGCAGTATGATCAGGGACATTCTCACCCAACCATAAATGAAGAATATAATCAATCTCCAAACATATTGGAATTGCAAGCATAACAACTATCACGCTTGTTATTTTACTAACACTAAAAGTTAAATTTAAAGCTCTATTAACATTACCAGAAGCATAGGATTGAACCACCTGAGGCCTTACTGGGATGGTTATGTTGCTTACAAAACTACGCACAGCACCATTAACTTGAACCGCCACACCTCTTGCCGCATTTACCACTGGCCCAAAGAAAAAGTTCAACACAAGATTGAGACCCTGGTTTTCCATCACTTTGGAAAAAGTGCCAAAAATATTCCATCCCGAAAAACCCAGCATATTCTTAAACATCTTTTTGTCCAACCCAAAATGGAAATGGATCTCCTTGAATCTCTTTTTGCAGTAAAAATAATATATCGTAATATTGACGACACTAATACCTGCCTGCAAAACTGCATAAAGTATCAGCCTGTCACCTCGTGTTACCACAAGCACAACATAGGCTATAGCAAGTTTAAAAACTGCATCCATGATACTAATCAGCGCATAAAAATCCATTCGTTCATGAGCCGTGACTGAAGCCGAGAAGGGTGATGACATAATGCCAATCACGAAAGTTAGTATTGCAAGTTGGAATATCCATTGTGCCGCGATCATCCTATCTGCAGGTATCACCATTTTATTGTGCAGATACCATAATCCAAAAGGTTCAACCAAGACAACAATAATAATAGCGAGCATGGCTTGGATGTAAACAGCTGTACAAAAAACCTTGTTCGCCCCTTCAACTCCATTTTTACCATATTCAAAATTAAAGAAACGCTGAATGCCGTTGCTCATTGATGTGTTCAAAAAGGCAAACATTGCGACAAATCCGCACACAACATTATATACACCATAATCAACAACGCCTAACGCTTGTAATACAATTCTTGTTGTAAAGAGATTAATTCCCAATACTATTACCATCCTAATACTTAGGAATAATGTATTTTGGGCAATTCGCTTATTTGAAGTATTATTGTTTGACATTTTATTAGGGAATATATTCGTCTCCAGTATAATCAACCTTTTAACGTCATATTTTTTTCATTTTAGTATCATCTCAACATTTTTATCATTGTTTTTTTCTCTAAGAACAATGGCCCCGTTTGTTGTTGCTTTTATGACACTCTGTCTTACTGAAGTTATTTTACAGTTAGTTATACTCACATTTACCCGACCATCTTTTACAACATTAATCATATTAGCAACATTAGCATCTATTATTAAATTTGTCATAGTTATGTTTTCTAACAATTCTTGATTATAGTTGATAAGAAATAGGCAATTAGCCATGGCTCCATTCTTAACCGTAATTTTCGAATGGTTTATTGTTACATGTTTTGCATATAGAGCCATTCCTTTTTTTCCACAACACTCATCAAAAACACATCTATCTACTAATAAACAATCCGTATAACCTCCGGCAAAATTAGAATTGATGGTATGTGTATTAATATACCTTATGGCCTTGACCCGAACCATTTGTCCAGCTCCATGATAAACCACAGGGTTACCATTATATCCATACTCGAATTCACAATTATTTATCATTATGCAATTTGCATTGTAGCCTTTCCCAGATATTGATTTAGTCTCATCATTGATACAGAAACCATAGAATACAGAAGTGTCTCGATTGTCTTTCGAAACCTTTATTCTATCAAAAAGCAATTCGCAATTTGAAGTTGCCAACAGTGACACATTCGCCAAATATCCATTTAAATTACGAACATTCAAATTTTGAATCGTGAAGACTTTTGCATTATCTGAACTTCTGATTTTGAATAAGCCACGAGTGTGTACAACATTCTTGACCAGACAATCCTTAACAACAAAATTCTCCACCACCATTGAGCAATAAACAGCGTGATCACCAATATATCCGGAAAAAGAACAATCCTTTACCAGACAATTCTTGGTCTGAGAAGAAGCCACATACGAACTTGATGTACCTCCTGAAAAGTCACAACCTTCGACTGTCAGAGAACTTACAGACTTGTCCCTGGATCGGACTGCAATCATATTTCCAATTGTGTGCTTATTTGTCCCGTATTTTGCATCGTTCTTCTCGTCATAATCATCCATGAATTTAATATTCCTCAGAACAATATTCTTACCAAATATTTTTAGTCCTTCTTTATCAGGATTTGAAGTATGAAACCTTAACAAAGGTTTTTCTGTTGATGCTGCTTCTATGGTCTCAACATCCAGTTCAATCTCATTCTCATTGATATAGTAAGTTCGATTCGCATGCAATTTTAAGTGGGGAGAAAGACATGCAAGATTGCGTAATAGAACACCAGCATCAAGGTTATTATCAAACATTAAAGAGGATGCACATTTCACCTTCCACATACCACCAATCCTACAATTTTTGAATATATTATTATGCGTATCATTAATCTTGGTATCAGTCCCCTCAATCGTACCATTAGAAAGGCAGCCTCCTTGAAAAAGCAAGGTGCACCGCTCTCCTATCTTCACTTTTTTGCCTTTGAGGTCAATGTTGTCCTTTATGACATATTTTGTACGTGGCCCCGAAAAAACTTTTACCAAATCATCACCCTGTCTCACGACAACTCTCTTGCATGCATATGCTGATTGCGCATCTATGCCAAATAGAGCAAGCGTTGCAACAAGTATTGATACAAGTTTTCTAAGTGTCATAAACTATTTATTGATATGTCAATCGTGGATGTCAATGTATTTTAATCTAAATGGCCAAACTGGCTGTGTGGATGATCTTTCAGCCCCTTCAACGGCTCTGGCTGCGCGTAAAGACCGGGGCGCTGTTATATTAATTCTCTTGGTCGTTGCAAGTAAAATTGTTTGCAGCTAAAATATCGGATTCTGCCTCTTTCCTCGCCTCTTTAGTGGAATTGTTCATGTGATAGATGCCTAAACAATTGGCACCATTTGCCTTAATACACTTCTCTTTGTGATGGTTGTCAAATCTTGTTTCGAGGGTAGATGCCATACCCAGATAAATCAAGGTATGTGTACACTGAGAATCCCTATTAGTAAATACATACAATCCATGACCAGTAAAACCATCCTTTACATCTTCGAATTTGTCGAAGGTGCTCAATTTGAATGCATATTCCTTACCAGATTTCCCTTCTAAAGTAAGGGTTTTGTTAAGTTTGGTAATCATATTGCTATAATTTTTGTCTGTTTAATTCATATATCTGAACCCTGTGTCATATACAGCACTTAACACTTGTTCATCAATATTGTTGATTTTCTGGAAATCAGTATCGGTGAATATATCGAGTTGGACAGTCATCTGGCCACTATCTGTTGCGGCAACATAATGGTCGTTGGCGTTTCGGTCGTAAATGACAGGCATGCTCCGATCATCAATCAATGCAAGGTCGCCCTTGTAAATCATCACATCGACATAAAAATCGAATTCCAATTGCACCGTAATCAAGACATCGCTGTCGGTTACCTTACGGACATCCATAACCCTCATCTGGCGTGGTGCAGCGTAATGCAACCAGATGTTTTCGTAATAGCCGGGAGCATAAGGAATGGGACCGGGCATTGTATAGTAATCGAAAAGATGTTGCAACGAGTTGCGGTCTAAGTATTTCTTTTCTACATCACGAAGGTCAATATTGCCAACTGAGAGGTACTTTTGCAACTCATCATAACTATCGTTCAGTTTATCGAATACAGGAATAATCTCATTATTGATAAATGGCTTGAAGTCGGATATGAGTTGTATCTTATTATCAGGGATGCTCTTCTCCTTGCAGTCGTCAAGCAGATCGGGATGAAGGTTGGCTTTATCTTTCGGCTTTGCAAAATCGTTGGTGTTGTTCGTAAGAAGAACCAGAGTATCGTTTTTTCTTAATCCTTTTCCTGCTTTAAGCACTGTTTCCCATATCAGCGCATCTCGATAGCCCTTGGTGCTATCCTTAAATGGCTTACGTTCACTCAACTCTCGCTTCACCGTGTCGCGATGGCTTACGTCGGGATAGTCCAGTATCCAAATACCAAGGTCTTGGCAACGTTGTGTGAGAATCTGCTCATAGTCGGTCTTCAGCTTCTGAAAGTCGAAATCGGAACTTTGGTATTTTGCAGGGGTCAGTTTGTATAGTCCTTTTTGAACACTATTGAAGGATGATTCAAGCTGGTCGATTTCCTCGTAGTATTGCTTGCACAACTCGTCAAAGACCACTTGGGGCATATAGACAGCATGATTCAGCTTGGATGCTGAACGAGCGAGAGCCGTGATGAAGGTGCCCCGTAGGAAATAATCCAAGTGAATAAAATTGGTGTCGATGACGTAGTTTTTCATATATCCGATTGATAATTGTTCACCTGTTCTACTCAAGTACTTTCCAAGTCCTACCCAAGATTATCCAGTTGACAATTGATAATTGATAGTTCGCTCATCAAGCTCGCGAGCCATAGCAGACAGTTATTTTTTCTATCCAAGTCCTACCCAAGTAGTAGCCAAGTCCAAACAAGCCCTTTGGACTTGGGTATGGCTTGGGTATAGCGGTTTTGCTTGTTCGTTGGGGCTTGGTATTGGGTTAGTTGCGTAATCGCTTAGTAGGTTAGTAGGTTAATTGCTTAATAGCTCTATGTTTGCTCATCCGGCTGACTCACTACATCTAACTTTTTCAGCGGTGCTCGCGGGCATACCACGCAGGCCGTGACCTAAGGTCTGACAGCAAGGTTCAAGAGCAGCAGAGCTGCCAGTTCCAAGTTCAAGGTTCCTGGTTTCAAATAGCGGCCGCACTTTGAACTTTCTACTATCCATTCTCAACTGACTATCAACTACAAACTATGAAGTCCCAACTATCAAATATGCTCTTCCACGCCACGGAAGTGGACGTTCAGCTCGTGGAGGTGTTCCAATAGGGTACCAAGTGGGGTGCCTTCGGTCATCTTGGCAAAAGCGTTGACATCCTTGGGGAAGCACTTGCCGCCATAGCCAAACTTGCCATCAGGACCGGGGACGTAGGTGTGGGTGTCGTTGATGTAGCCCGAGAGGAGGATGCCGGTATGCACCTTGCGCCAGTCAGCACCCATCTGCTCACAGTACTCGCGGCAGGCGTTAAAGTATGTGACCTTGTAGGCTCCAAACACGTTGTGCATATACTTAGTCAACTCGGCCTCCAGGGGAGTCATCACGGTGAACTTCTTGCCCACAAAGATTTTGGTGAGCAGTTCATGTGCACCGGTGAATACCATCGTCTGCTTCTTGAAGTCCTCGATATGGGTGCGCTCGGTAAGAAATTCAGGCATATAGCATACCTGATGACCAGTTTCCTTGGAGAGACGGTCACTGGTGCCAGGCAGAATGGTGGTACGCACAAACACGGGTACATTGGGGAGGTTCTTGATGAGTTCGGTCATCAGACGCAAATCTTGTGTACCATCTTCCTCTGTGGGGACATGAATCTGCAAGAAGGCGATGTCAATCTTGCTGAGGTCGTCATTGTAACCCTTAGGGGGATCACTAATGAAAAGTTTGCATTCCGGGTTGTTGTGTTCCAGCCAGTCTTTGAGGGCTCCGCCAACGAAGCCACATCCGATAATTCCAACGTTGATCATGTATGTTTATTTTATTGTTTGTTTGCTTATTGATTGATGATATATTCCATTGCCTTGTTCGAAGCCTCTTTCTCTGACATCACTTATTTGCGGTCTGACTGGCGAGGTATGCGACTGTGCGGATTGTCGCAGTGGCCCGCCGTCAATCAAAAGCCAACAGTCTGCGCGTAAGGGACTGTGGCTTGGAACCGCATTATGATATTTGAGGCATGAAAGCTGATGTTCGCGAACCGTATTTCCTTCGCTCGGTCTTCCTACGCTCTAAGTCCGCTCTAACTCCGGTCTAACTCCGCTCGAAATCGGCTCCGCTCGGGGACATGCCTCCTGCTCACCTCGTCCACGGAAGTCACACAGATAGCACTGATATCACAGATTTTTTCTGCACTGCTACGCTCGCAGGGGGCTGACGCGAAATAAATCGCCTGCTCGCTACGCTCACGAAATCTTGGGAATCTTGTAGATTATTTCCTGCGGGATTCTTTTCTGGGTGCGGGGCTGGTTTAAATCTTGTAGATCTTTCTATGGTATCGCATGCTTCGCGCGATGGATTGTATTTCCGCTGGCGAGGTCTTGATTCGCCTTGCCCTGCGGGCAGGGAGCAGCGGAAGTCGAGAGCGAAGTCACCGTGTCGT
>CALGCG010000097.1 GCA_937884485.1 uncultured Bacteroidales bacterium | reverse complement strand
CCCTGGCCACCGAGATGGGCGCCCTGCAGGAGCGCATCACCTCCACCAAGAACGGTTCCATCACCTCCGTCCAGGCCGTCTACGTCCCCGCCGACGACCTGACCGACCCCGCCCCCGCCACCACCTTCGCCCACCTCGACGCCCAGACGGTGCTCAGCCGTAAGATTACGGAGCTCGGCATCTACCCCGCCGTCGACCCTCTGGAGTCCACCTCGCGCATCCTCTCGCCCGACGTGGTCGGCGAAGAGCACTACGAGACCGCCCAGCGCGTGAAGATGATGCTCCAGCGCTACAACGAACTGCAGGACATCATCGCCATCCTCGGCATGGAAGAACTCGGCGAGCAGGACAAGCTCGTCGTCAGCCGCGCCCGCCGCGTGCAGCGCTTCCTTTCGCAGCCCTTCTTCGTGGCCGAGGCCTTCACCGGCCTGGAGGGACGCTTCGTCAACATCGACGACACCATCAAGGGATTCAACATGATTCTCAACGGCGACGTGGACTACCTGCCCGAGCAGGCCTTCCTCATGGTCGGCACCATCGAAGAGGCCATTGAAAAGGGCGAGAAGATCCTGGCAGAAACAAAGTAAAGTTGATAGGTTATGGGTTATGGGTTATCGGCTCCTGCCCAGAAAGGCCGCGTCAGTCCCCCATAACCCATAACCAATAACCAATAACCCCTTATGAAAATCAAGATAACCAAACCCGACTCCTCGCTCTTCGAGGGCGACGCCAAGCTGGCACAGCTGCCCGGCGTTGGGGGCAAGTTCGAAATACTGGAGAACCACGCCCCCATCATCTCGGCGCTGGCCGCCGGCGACATCCGCATCGTGCTGCCCGACAGCAGCGAGCAGACCTTCGCCATCCGCGGAGGCATCGTCAAAGGGCAGCAGAACGACTTGCTGATACTGGTGCAATGAAGTCATTGAGATACTTTCCTCTCTTCCTCACCCTCCTGCTGCTTGCCGCCTGCTCGGGCCACCGTCACGATGACAAGATGATTTTCCGCTACAACGAGAGTGCCGGCATCGCCACCCTCGACCCCGCTTTCGCCAAGGACCAGAGCATCATCTGGGGCTGCCGGCAACTCTACAACGGACTCATACAGCTGGACACCAACCTGCAGGTGCAACCCTGCATCGCCAAGCGCTGGGACATCAGCGACGACGGCCTGCGCTATACCTTCACCCTCCGCGACGACGTGCGTTTCCACAACGGCCGCACCGTCACCGCCCACGATTTTGCCTACAGTTTCCATCGCATCGTCGACCCCTCGGTGGCCTCGCCGGGAGCATGGATATTCGGCGATGTGGAGGACTTCAGCGCCATCGACGACACCACCTTTGCCATCCGCCTCAAGGAACCCTTCGCCCCCTTCCTCTCGATGCTGGGCATGGTCTACTGCTCCGTGGTGCCGCGCGAAGTGGTGGAGCAGTACGGCAAGGACTTCCGCAAGCACCCCTGCGGCACCGGTCCCTTCCGTTTCCAATATTGGAAAGAGGGCGTGAAGCTGGTGCTGCGCAAGAACCCCGACTACTTCGAACGCGACGCCGAAGGCGCTCCCCTGCCCTACCTCGACGCCGTCGCCGTCACCTTCATTGTGGACCGCCACACGGTCTTCCTGGAGTTCGTCAAGGGCAACCTCGACTTCATGAACTCGCTCGACGCCAGCTACAAGGACGAAATCCTCACCCTCGACGGACAGCTGAAAGAGAAATACGCCGACCGTATCGACATGGTCTCCACACCCTACCTCAACACCGAGTACCTGGGCTTCGACATGGAGAACACCGCCAGTCCGCTCCACGACCGACGCCTGCGCCAGGCCATCTGCTGCGGCTTCGACCGCCGCAAGATGATGCGCTACCTGCGCAACAACATCGGCGCCCCCGGCGTCGGTGGCTTCATCCCCCGCGGCCTGCCGGGCTACAGCGACTGCGGCTACGAGTACAACCCCGAGCGCGCCAAGCAGCTGCTCGCCGAAGTGGGCTACCCCGACGGCAAAGGGCTGCCCAAGCTGAAGCTCTCCACCACCGCCAACTACCTGGACCTTTGCAAATACATACAGCAACAGCTGGGACTCCTGGGCATGGACATCCAGGTCGACGTCAATCCCCCCGCCGCCCTCCGCGAACATATGGCGCAGGGCAAGTGCGAGTGGTTCCGCGGCTCCTGGGTGGCCGACTACCCCGACGCCGAGAACTACCTCTCGCTCTTCTACGGCCCCAACCGCACACCCGCAGGCCCCAACTACACTCGTTTCAGCAACCCCACGGTCACCAAGCTGTACACCCAGGCCCGCCGTTGCACCGACCCCGACGAGCGCACACGCCTCTACCAGTCCATCGACAGCCTGGTGATGCAGGAGGCCCCGGTCATGGTGCTCTACTACGACCAGATTCTCCACTTCACACACAAGAACGTCTCCGGCCTGCGCAGCAACGCCATGAACAACCTCGACCTCCGCTACGTGAAAATCACAAAATAATCCCTCCCCTGCCTTCGGCAGAAATCATGGAAATCCTGGAAATCGTTTGATTGATATAGATTTCCAGGATTTGGCAGTACTGTCCAGCGAAAATCTTGGAAATCTGAGTCAATCTATAATTTCCAAGATTTCCAGGATCTCACGAAGTGGGAGATGTATAGTCACGCAGCTCCACGGTGCCGTCTTCCGACATGACGGCGTAGTTGCGGTTGTGCAGCCAGTCGCCCACGTTGACGTAGGTGCATCCGCCGCCGAGGTCGCGCGTCAGCGGCGTGTGGCGGTGGCCGAAGATGCAGTAGTCGAAATGCTCCTTCTGGAGCCTCTCCTTGCAGTAGATGACGATGCCCTCGCGGTCGTCGCCCAGGTAGCGCAGCATGTCGTGTTTGGCATGCTTGCGCTTGTTGCTGTCGCTCCACCGGTGGGCAATGCCGAAGGTGAAAGCCGACGGCAGCATCTTGAACAGCTTCTGGCAGAAACGGCTGCGGAAGAACACGCGGACAAAGTCAAACCAACGGTCGATGTGCCCCAGGCCGTCGCCGTGGCCTATCAGCACCCGCTTGCCGCAGAGCTCCATCGCCACGGGGTCGTCGTGCACGATGGCGCCCATCTCTTCCGTCAGGTAGTCGAACATCCACATGTCGTGGTTGCCGATGAAGAAGTGGATTTCCACCCCCTTGTCGGCCAGCTCGGCCAGCTTGCCCAGCAGGCGCACATGCCCGCGGGGCACGAGGTAGCGGTAGGTGAACCAGAAGTCGAAGATGTCGCCCAGCAGCATCAGCTGCTTGCAGTCGGGCCCGATCTCGTCCAGCAGACGGCAGAGCAGCAGCTCGCGCTCCCTGGAGTCCGAGCCGCTGCCCAAATGCGAGTCCGTAATGAAAACTATCTCAGCCATAATCTCGGGTTCTGCGAGGTGGTGCCTTTCCACAGCTGGAAGGAGAACTCGGCCACGCCGTCGCTGTTCGTGTACACGGTGCCCAGGTTTTGTCCGGTGGTCACCTTGCGGCCCTCGCTGACGCTGACGGTGCCCATGTTGGCGTAGACCGTCAGGTAGTCGCCATGGCGGACGATGATGCCCTTGGTGCCGTTGGGACAGGTGAACACCCTCGTCACCGTGCCGCCGAAGACGCTCTTCACCGCCGCGCCCGAGGCGCACTGCAGGTCGATGCCGTTGTTCATGTTCTGGCCGCCGGAGGCGTGGGTGTACTTGCCGTATTCGCGCGAAACCTTGTTGTATCTCACCGGCCACGGCAGACGTCCCTTGTTCGAGGCGAAGTCGTTGCTCAGTGCCGTTTCGGCGGCGCTGGGAGCCGACGCCTTGCTGCCGTTGCTGCC
>CALGCG010000096.1 GCA_937884485.1 uncultured Bacteroidales bacterium | reverse complement strand
ATCGTGGCGCGCTTTTCCTCCAGCGTCATGCCGGTGGAGTCGTACCAGTCAATGTCAAGCTCCCACGCGAGCTCGTCGCACTCGGCCTCGTTGAGCTCGTCGATCTTGTCCCATGTCCTGATCGAGCTCAGACGCTTGCCGGGTTCGCCTATGAGCTGGTTCATGGCCTTGCTCAGCGCGATCGCTGCCTCGTCGTCCCGCATGAAGGCGGGCAGCAGGCGCACAAAGTCCAGCTCTGATATTTTCATGCCGCCCATGTGCTCACCTCCTTTAGTCCTTCACGATATGTTTCACGCTCAGGTTGCCGGAGAACTTCGCCACCGTAGTGCTCGGCAGCTCCTTGTATTCCGGTTTGGTGATTTGCACACGGGTGGCGCCGGTGAGCCCGTCCTCCCAGTGAGGGCAGAGGATCAGCTTCCTGAGTTCGTCCGGGTTTATATCCTGATCCAGAGTTGAGCCCTGCCAGTATATGTACCGGTTGATCGCTCCGTCGGAGCCTTCCACATTCTGCACGACTTCGGACTCGTTGGCCTTGGTCGTGTAGTAGGTCAGCTCTATGTCGTAGAGCTCGACGTCAGGAGCCTGCACCTGCACCTTGTCAGTGAGTGGCTTCACGTCGTCAGCGGAGCACGCCGCCAGAACGTCGGCCAGAATATCCTCGTCCGGGAGCTCGCCACCGGCGCAGATCGGCACAATTTTGACGCGCCCGTACATTTTACGGGTGATCTCGATCGTGACGTTCTCGGCGTCAGCCAGCGCTCCAGAGAGGGCCAGCGTCAGCAGCTCGTCGTCGTAGGTGGCCGTGTAGTCCACCTCGGCCACTGCTTCGGAGCCGTCCGGCAGGTACACCACCAGAGTGTCCGGGAGCAGGTTTGCACCGCCTTGGAAGGCGTGGCCTGCGTAGTTTTTCAGCGTGCGGCCGATCTTTTCCGTTTCAGACTGCACCACGGCGTCTGTGACGAGGGAGTTCGCAGTCAGCGCCCAGTATTTGTACGCTTTGGCCGGGCCCGCTGTGCTGAGTCGGTTCTCAGCCTCGCGGATCCTTTCGCGGTAGGCTTCGTCGCCTTCCTGATCACCGCCGCCCTCGGTCACTTCGGTGTTGGTCACATAGTCGATCAGAGGCACCTCGGACACGTCCACAAT
The DNA here is from genome assembly GCA_937884485.1 of uncultured Bacteroidales bacterium. Classification (GTDB taxonomy): domain Bacteria; phylum Bacteroidota; class Bacteroidia; order Bacteroidales; family P3; genus Colimorpha. The sequence continues at coordinate 18,270 of CALGCG010000096.1, read as the reverse complement.
GTTTGCCAGCTCTCCGGGTGCCACGTCGTTGTACTCGGCGCCGCCGTTCTCAGCGGTTGCCGTCACCTCAACGAAGGACGCCCCGGCGTATAGCACCACCGTGGAGTCAGTCAGGAAGTAGTGCACGAAGTCGCCAGTGACTCGCAGTCCTGCCGGTATAATGATATTAGACGCCACCGGCTCGCTCACGCCGAAGCGCAGCGTGGTGGTGGCATAGGTTGGATCGAGGCGTGTCACGTCTCTGTTTTCTCCCAGAGCGTCCAGAACTGCGCCGCGTGCATAGCGGAGCATTTTCTGACGGCAGGCGTCGTTCACTGTGTTATAGACTGCGACGACTACCTGAGCCAGCGCCTCGCCGTAGATCCGGCGCTCGTCGCCGGGATATAGCGGCTCGTTGACTCCGTTCTCCAGTTCTTCGAGCACGGTGTCGCTCACTGTCTTGGCGTTCGTTTCTATGAAGTTTAACTCGGCCATTCTTCCTCGTCCTCCTTTCGCTTAATGTTCACGAGCGTGGAGAAGTCGCCGGAGCGCGCCGCGTCCGGGTTCGTCTCTATGCTCTCAACTTCCACGCGGGGCTCGTAGGTTTCCAGTACCCACTCGGCGTCAGCCTTCGCCTCGTCTGTGGCGTTGGGCTGATCCACCAGAGCACCGTCCCGGCCTCTCACGCGGTCGTATGGTACTTCGCCGCGCACAATGCGCAGCAGGTTGGAGGCGCATGTTTCTGGCCTCCCGTTTCCGTGAGCTTTCATGTCCTCCCTCCTTTACACGAGCGAGACTTCGCTCAGATATACCCAGCTATTGATCCCGGAAGGGTTGCCGAGCAGCACGCGGTCGCCTTTGATCTGGCTCACCTTATGGCTGCGCTCTTTCACCCAGTTGGGGATCGTCTGGCCGGTTGCGTATTTCTTGCCGGTAGGCTTCACATAGTCGCCCACCTTGATTGGTCTTGTTTCGGCCTTCTGTGCGGCCGTGTTGGTAGTTTTCTTCTGGGACTTTGAGCTGGTGCTTGCCTTCACGTTCAGAGCGGAGGTACTCACCTTCACGCTGGTGGTGTCGGGATCGTACTCCTTGAACTCGAACGAGAGCGTCGCCAGCCTCATGCGGCCGAGGTCGTCGATCGTGACGTTACCCACGGACACTTTGCGCAGCTGGAGCTTAGGCCCCAGCTTCTTGCCGCCCAGATAGAAATAATTCACTTGTGTGACGAGCTTTTGCCAGCTTTCGATCTCGGCCCTGACGTCTACACCTGCCCCGGAGTGCAGCGTTGTGGTGAAGCTGAGAGGAAAAAGCTCGACGCCTCGCTCGTTGGTGGTTTTCTTTTCCTCCGTAGAGGTGTTGTTGTCAGCCACCTGAGTGTAGGAAAAGCTCAGCCCTTGCAGTGCTACGACTTGCTTTGTACTGACGGCCCATGTCTTAGGGCCCCACTTCGCCATAGTCGCCATGCTATCCCTCCTTTACTTCGGGGTTGATGTGTTGCCGCTGCCGGTTTCCACGCCTCCGTGCCTGTGGTTTTTCAGGCTTATGCCTCCGGCTGTGACGTCGCCCTCCGGTGTTTCCACCGATCCGGCTGTCAGGCTCGGAAGATATGCGCCCCACTCACCGTCAGCTCGGCCCAGCAGCAGCCCGGTGGAGTCGTCAAACTCCACATAAACCACCTCTGTGCCTTTTTGTAGCTTTCCGGTGTTGCCGCGGAGGTGCCACGGGATCGTGATCTTCGCGGTCGGTTTTGCGTTTGCGTCAGAGGGCACCACGCGGGCGGTGTTCCCGCTTATGCTGGCGATCTTGCCTTTGTTGATCTGTCCCATTAGTAGCCCTCCAGTGGTTCCCTGAAATACAGGGTTGATTTATTGCCTACAAAATCGTGGCGCACCTTATACACAAACACGGTACCGTCCCACGCGCTCGCCTTCTTGGTTGAGAGCTTCAGCAGACTTGCTGCTGCGTAGCCGGTGAGCAGAGCCTTGGAAAACTGGCCCGTATGTCCGTATTTGTTGGCGTTCCTGAGCAGGCCCTTGGCGAAGCGTGCCGCCTCGGCGTTGCTGGTGACTGGGATCGCTTTGTCCGGTCGGAGCACGGCCGTGTTCGTCGCTCCCGGCGCCTCGAATTTCCCGGAGTAGCTGCCGCTGGATATTTCGCAGGATCCGTAGCAGCTGGCCCGGTCGTCGTTGTAGGTAAAGTTGCCGTTTTCGTCCACCTCCAGAGTGCCCGCAGGCGTCTGGCTCTCAATGTATTGCTCTTTGTACGCCAGCAGCTTGCCGTCGTATATGAGCATTTGGCAGCCCTCCAGAGTGCAGAGACGAGAGAACAGAGCGAAGTCTGTCTCGTTTTCTTGTTTCAGGTACGGGTACACCTGATCCTCGCAGCCGTAGTTCTCGAAGGTGAGCCCATGGTTCCCGGCGATCTCGTTTGCCAGTTGCAGGAAGCGCACGCCCTCCCAGCTTTTCGACTTCTTGGTGGTACCACTCTTAGGCATTGACATGGCCCGAATGGTAAAAAGCCCGTTTTCGGGTTTCATGGAGTGTATGAACATTTTCCCGGTGTCGCTGGCGCCTTCTGTGAAGCGTATCACGTCACCGTCTGCCGGGTTCCATTTGCTCCAGATCCCCTTGGTGTCATTGAAACGGATCACGAGCGTGTCGGCTTGCTTTTCTGCGAACATTTCGTGCACGCAGTAGTTCACCGACACGTCGTTGTATATATCCGTCCCGTTGTAGTAGAGGTTCAAGCGGAGCCTCCGCTGTCGTCCTCAGTGTTCCGACGCCACGGTGGCAGCGTGTCCGGCGTTTCCACGTTCGCGACGATCGGCAGCCGGAGGGCCACGTTCGCCTCGAAGATCAGCACGTCCGCGTAGTCGGGGTTGAACTCGATAATGTAATGCGCGAGGGTTTCCTCGCCGTACATTTCAAGCGCGAGAGCGTCGAAGGTGTCGCCCTCGCGTGTGGTGTATTGCTTATAGCCTGTTACCCTACGCATACTGCGCCACCTCCCGCATTTTTATAAATTCTTCCAGCCAGTCGAAGAACTCGGCCTCGTGCGCTTTGAGTCGCGCCATGAGGTCGTCCTCGTCCTCGCCGTTGCCGCCCGTCTGGATCTGTGGGCTCCATGTGAAGCCTGAGAAGTCGTAGTAGATCACCACGCTGGTGCCGTCTGCCAGACTTCCCAGAGAGAAGTCGTCGAGAGTCAGCAGTTCTCCGGCCTTGCTTGTGAGTCCGGCGCCTTGTTCCTCGTTGCCGAGGACGCCGAGCAGCTGTCCGGCTTTTTCCCAGATACCGACGTTCTTCTCGTGGTATGCAGGATCGAAGGAGATCACGGCCTCCATGCCTGCCTCGCCCGCGATTGATACGCCGTCAGTAAAGCCACCAGACGCCAGCATAGGTATGGTCGGGATATTGATCCCGAAGGTGTTACCACCTACCACCGGCACCCAGTCCGGGATCGTTACGCTGATACCATTCAGCGCTCCGATCGCCTTGTTAATCAGTCCGATCACTGCGTTGATAGGCGCCTTGACGATACCGACGAGGCTGTCCCACAGTCCACCGAATACCTGCACGACTCCGTTCCACGCTTGGCTCCAGTTTCCTGAGAACACGCCGGTGATGAAGTCGATCAGGCCTTGGAACACGTTCGTGAGGCTCTGTATGATCGGCTGGATAGCCTGAATAGCTGAGCCGAGCACTGCGGTGATAACATTCGCCACCGCCGTGAGGATCGGCATGATAGGCTGGAGCACCGCATTGATCAGAGTCGTGAAGATCTCGATCAGCGGGGTGATCGCCGTCATAATCAGGTTGAGGATCGGCGTCACGAGCGTGATTATCAGGTTAAGGATCGGCTGCAATAGTGAAATAATCATATTGAGGATCGGCGTCAGTGCGTTGAGTATCTGCACCAGCACCGGCAGCACGGCGTTGATGATCTGAGTTATTACCGGCAGAATGGCGTTGATCAACTGGATCAGCACCGGCAGCACGGCCTCCACTATCTGAGTAATGATAGGGAGAAGTGTCTGGATCAGCTGCACGAGTACCGGCAGCACCGCCTCAATAATCTGAATGACGAGAGGGAGCAGCGCGTTGAGTACGTCCACCAACGTGCTGAGCACGCTCTCTATTACTTGGGTTAAAATCGGGAGCAGCTGGTTGATCAGGTCGATAATAACCGGCAGGATCGAAGCTATGAGCTCGATCAGTACCGGCAGCACCGCCTCAGCGATCTGCCCGAAGGCCGTCAGCACTGTGGTGGCTATGTCTGAGATCAACGGCATGAGCTGCCCGATCATGTTGCTGATTGTGCCGCCCAGCTCTGAAAAGCTGCCTTGCAGTTCTTCCCAGATCTCGGTCACGCGGTTGCGGAAGTCCTCGTTCGTGTTCCACAGATACATGAAGCCAGCGGCCAGAGCGGCCACCACGGCTATGATCGCGAGAACAGGGCCCGGTATTGCGGCGAGCGCAGTCTTGAAGCCTGAGAAGGCCCCGGAGATCTTGCTGATCTGCGCCGTGATGTTGCCCCAGTTCATAGCGGTGATCACCGCGCCGACTGTTCCCAGCGCTATGCCGACTTCGGGTAGGTGATCCAGTAGCCAGTCAACGGACGGGGCCACCTTGGAAGTGACGAACTTCACGGCATTTTTGAGTGCAGGTGTGAGCTTTTTCACGATTGGCTGCACCACTTCGGACTTGATCGTTCGGCCCAGTTGAGAGAGCGCACCCTCCAGTGTGTCGTAGGCTGCGCCGTCCATTTGCGCCATGGCGTCGGAGGCGCTGTTGATCGCTCCCTCGGTCTGAGAGAGTGCCAGAACTGCCTCGTGGCCCAGATCTTCGTACATGGTACCCATGAGTCCCACGCCTATGTTGTAGCCTTCGGTCGTGTTTTCGAGCCCGTCCAGCTCGTTGATCAGCATGTTGAACACGTCTTTGGCTTCGTCGCCGCCCTTGCTCCACGACTCTGAGACAGCTTCCCACGAGAAGCCGAGAGCCTCGACGGCCTCCTGAGCGCTTCCGTCGCTCATTCTGATGTTGAACTCCTTCACAGCGTCGCCCAGTTTATCGACTGACCATGTGCCCGACTCGACGCCGTTCGCCAGCATGTTGAACATGTCGTCGGCGGTGTACCCGGCGTTTCTAAACTGTACCGAATACTCGTTGATCGTGTCGAGTAGGTCGTCGTTCTGGTTGAGGCCGTTCTGTGCGCCCTGCACTATGAGGTTGTAGGCCTGCTCTGACGTTATGCCGAACTGATCCATGAGGCTGTTCACAGCCCGCAGACTCTCCACAGTGTCGAAGCCGAACACGTCCTCCAGTGCGATCGCGTTCTTTGTGATTTGAGCCAGCTCTGCGTTGTTGAGGTCGTCCGTCATTTGCACGACGGTGGAGAGCTTCTCGGACACGTCGCCGAGGCTCTCGCCGTAGTTGGCGTTGTAAACCTCGTACATGACGTCCTCGAAGCCTTCGATCTCCGCAGCAGTGGCGCCGGTTTTAGCTTCCAGCATGGCGAGTGCGTTGTCGCCCTCGGTTGCCATTTCCTTGAAGGCGTCCACGGCCTTGTCGATCCCCTCGGTCACGAGGTTGGCTATGACGTTTTTCAGTACGGTGTACCCCTCGCTGGAGTCCTCCGCACTTTCTCCGGCTTCCTCCAGAGCTTCCCCGAAGGAGTCTGCGGCTCGTTCTGCGTCTTTGAGCTGCTGCCGGTTCTGGTTCAGCTCCCCGGACAGGTCGCTGATCCTGTTTGCCAGCTGGCGCGCTTCGTCTGAACTTTCGCCCTGTTCCAGTGCCACGTTGGCGTACTGCCTACGGAGCGCTGCGAGCTCGTCCTGCTGGCTGCTTATTTTGCGTTCCAGTGCTGTGTATGCGTCGGCCGCGTCCTCCTGCGTGCCGGTTAGGCTCTTGGCTGCCTTCTCGGCAGCTTGCAGGGTTTCGCGGTTTTCCTCCAGCTCACCAGACACGGCTCGGATCCGGTCGGCGAGATCCTGAGCTTGTTCGCTGCTTTCTTCCCCGCTGGCTACATAGCCCGCGTAGGCCTTCTGCATGCTTTTGAGTACGTCCTCCTGTGCGGCCATTTCAGCCACAAGGCGCGTCGCAGCGTCGGCAGACTCCAGAGTTTCCTCGGCCATTTCGGCCAGTCTGTCTACCGCGCTATTGATCGCCGCTTGCAGCGAAGGGCTAAGCACACCGGAGATCTCAATGGTGGACTGTAAAGTCTTACCGGAAGCCATGGTCTCACCTCCTTCTCGGCCTCTTTATCGGCGGCCGGTTCTTTTCGGCGCGTTTCCTTTCCGCTGCCAGATCCTCGGCCGCTTCTGCATACTCGACAACGAAGTCAATTACTCGCTTTTTTTCGAGCTCTGTTGTGCTGGTGTGGTAGACTCTGGCGTAGTCTCGGTAGGCTCGCCTGAGTCGTTTTGCTGTTGTTCCTTTTCCGACGCGAGCATAAAATTTCGGCCGATCGCCATTACCCCCACAAGATCGCGGCCCTTGATCCTCTCGACGTCGGAGAAGTCATAGGAGGGATTGGCTGCCACGATAGCAGCGAAGCCGAGGTAGAGGTGCAGGCCAAAGTCGAACTCGGCCGCGGGAGCGATCGAGGTGTTTTTCATGCCTGCGGCTGCCTTTCTCTTGGACTCAGCGGTCGCAAAGAGAATACCGTCGATCTCGTTGGAGTCGTGAGTCACCTCTGTGACCTGTTCTCCGTTGATCATGATCGGGTTTTTCAATTTCAATGTGTCTTTCATGGTTCTGGGCTCCTTTCAGAAAATAAGAAAAGGCCACCGGTCAGAAAATTGACCGGAGGCCCTTCATGTGATTGATTAAAGCAGGTTGTTGATCTGGCTCATGTAGTCCACGCCGTTGATACGGAGGATCTGGCTCAGACGGTCAACGCATACCACCTCGACGCCGTTCGCGTAGATCTGCATGCGGGTGACGTTGTAGGTGTTTTCCTGTTCGGGTGCGCTGCCGATTTCAACGCCCGTCTCAGGGAAGGCGCCGGGCATAGTGCGCACAAAAGCCTTGCAGCCTTCGACGCTCTGAGAGCCGTCAGACTTGACGACGTTCTGCACCCAGCGGAACTCAAAGTTCTGTTTCTGGAGGCGGTTCATGCGGCTGAGGCCGTTGTCGATCCCGATCTTGGTGATCGCGAGCTCCATGTTCTCCAGAAGGCCGATCAGAGGCACAGTCATGTTACCCATGGCCTGCACGTCTGCGGTCAAAAATTCGATACCGGGCAGAGTGAACGCGGTGTCCTTAGCCACCAGCTGATTGTCTGCGTACACGGTGTCGGCCACTACGGGGCCTTTAATATCTAACCATTTTCCCATGTGTCAGTACCTCCTTATTCAGTCTCGAAAAAGGCCGCGAAGCCTTCGTCGGTGTAGCACACGCGAGCGGTGCCAGATTTGAACGGAGGCGTGTTGGTCACGTTGAAGTTCCAAACAAAGTCGCCGTTCATCATGTCGGTGACGGAGTTCTCAGTCTCCAAAAACTCCACGGAAGGAGTGCCGATCAGAGCGCCGATACCGCAGAGCGTGTCGAGCTTCTGCCTCTCGAAGTTCAGGATCGTGTCTTTGTCCTGTGGAGTCATAGGGCTGTCGATCTCAGTGCCGTGATCCAGCTGGAAGCTGTTTGTGATGTGCATAAGCATGCGCAGGTTCACGTCAAAGATCGCGCGGGCGTCCATGCTGCCGTTGTAGGTATAAGCAGCAGTGTGAGGGCCCCAGAGCACCCACTGACCAGCCCAGAAGCAGGCTGTGGTAATGCCTTTCTCATTCAGGCCGTTGGCGGTCTGCTGATCGAAGCCGCGGCTCTTGGAGTCCTCGCCGAAATACTGACTTGTTGCCATGATCTCCTTGTTGGAAGGAGACTCGAACGGCACGCCGTCGTGACTCAGATCCACGCGCAGCATGGTGGCCTGACCGGCAGTGGACAAATGGAACACGCGGCCGCTGCCGTCCTTAACCATAGGCCAGTACACCTTGGAGAACTCGCTGGTGTAGCCGTTCGCGTTCTTCCACTCGATCGCCTTCGCGATCGTGTTGATCTCGTTGCCTTTTTCGTCCTCCAGAGGAATGTCGGCGTTGACGAAGCCGTCCCAGTGGCCGTTGAGCTTCTGGACAGTGCTCACCATAGCCTTGTAAACGGCAGGGATCTGGCTCCAGCCGGGAGCTGCCAGCATATTGAGCACTGCGTTGTGGTACTGGTAGAGCAGGCTCATGGCATAAAGTCCAGTGTACTGTCCGTCCTCAGATTTCTGGCCGATAATGTCGGCTTCTGTTACCGCGCTTGTGTCCACAGTGTCGAAGGAGCACTGGAGCGTTGCGGTGTCGTCGTCTGCGAGCAGCTTCACCACCACAGCGCCCTTGGCGAAGTTGTACTCCAGAGAGTAGTCCACGCCCTCGGCCTTGTCTGCGATCGCGAAGGTGTCCAGAATAATGTCGGAGCTTTCAAACTCTGCGCGCTGGTTCGTGAAGTTCAGCTCCTTGTTGGTTTTTTCGGCAGCTTTGTGGACTGCGGGATCGAGTACGTTCACGACGTAGATCGGGCCCACGTTGCCGACAGTGTTGTCGAAGTGCTCGGCGAAGGCTTCGCAGAGAGTGAAGTCCTCCCAGTTCTCAGAGTAGCCGAGCTTGCTCTGGGTGTCGCTCATGTTTGCGACTTTGATCGGCATGTTGATGAGGTTCGCGTCAGCGTAGCCGCGGATCAGGTTGATCGGTGCGGTGCCGATATAGGCGGCCACAACGTCAGTCTGCTTCGCGTCGGTCACTTTGCTGGCCGTGATCTCACCGTATGCGCCATGTTTGTATGCCATGGTTTGTCCTCCTTGTTATAAAAGATTTTCGTATTTTTCCGGGGTTTTTGCTACGACTCCGGCCTCCAGTGTAAAACTGATCCAGTTGTGCCAGTAGGGGTAGTAGTCCCAGATGTTGCCTTCTTCTGTGAATAGTCCGAACTTAATCCCGGACTCCTTCACAAGCCGGTGGCCCGCTATGTACTCCGTGCCCTCCAGCTCTCTGAGCACGAGATCCGCGAAGTTGAACGAGTCCCTCCAGCCTTCCATATTGCGGGCGTAGGTCTGCGCAGCCTCTCCGGTCACGCAGTAGTATGAATACCCGCCGGTCGCGTCAGCGTTCGGGCGAGCATGCAACACTTCGCCGCCATGTTCTCCGGGGTTCCAGCAGGCAAGGCAGAGCCGGATCTGGAGCTGCCTCTTTTTTTGCAGCAGGTCGTCGCTGCCTTCCATGAGCTGCACGCACACCGAAGGGATCGGCGCCGGAACGGAAGGAGGCAGACGGTCTTTGCCCGGAACATAAAGCGGGAACGCCGCCGGGTTTACATACTCGACGTCGTACCCTGTGCCGTTCTTGTAGTCGTCCGGCAGTTTGAGGGTGATCTGGTTGCATACGCTGTCGCGCAGCCACGCCACCACCTTGTCAATGCTTTGTACCAGTGTCATGTCGTCGCCTCCTTAACCGGTTCTATTCTGGCGAAGTGCCACCTCAACGAGTCCCATGTCCTTGCCGGAGTTCGCCACGATCAGCTCGCGGCCGTCCACGTTCAGCAGGCGGCCCGGCTCCAGATCGGCCGGGAAGTCTGTCACCCGGCCCATGAGCAGCATGTCGGCCTCAATGAGTCCGAGGATCTGCCCTTTTTTGAGCTTGTTCAGCTGATCGTTGTCCACCACGACGGCGATCTCTACGCCCTCAATGCGGTGAAGCTCGGCGAACTCGTCGAGGTTCAGGAACACGGCGTCGAGGTCTTTCTGGATCTGCTCTTTGAAGCTCACCGGGTTATTCCTCGGCGACAGCTTCGGGCTCCTGAGTTTCCTCCTGAGCCTCGGCAGCTTCCAGCATGGCGATCACTTCCTTTTTGGTCTTGGCTGCGCTTGCGTCTACGCCCAGCGCTGCAGCAGCCTTGCGAAGTTCTGCCATTTTCATGTTGGCGTAGGCCTTAGCCTTTGCCGTTTCTTCCACCTTCACAGCCACACCCGCCGCCACCAGCTCGGCCTCGCGAGCTTCGGACAGAGAGAAGGGCCCGGAGTGCTTCGTCATAGCTTCCACGACTCCGTTTACCATGCGGCCATAGGTGCCTTTAACCATTTTGATCATGTCGGTGCCTCCTTTACTCAGGATCGGCAGCGCCCAGATCCGGCAGCTCGTCGCCGTCGTCCTCGTCGCCGATCTCTACCTCAGCGGCAGTGATCGCCGCGATATAGTCGGCCTTTTTCTTGCAGCCGGTAATATCCACGCCGAGATCCCCGGCGAGGTTTTTCAGCTGGTCGTTGGTCATGGTTTCGAGCTGAGCAGCGTCGAGGTGGCCGGTGAGCTTCTCAGGTTCCTGCGAGCCGTCGGCCTGTCCTTCCTGCTGTGCGTCAGCCTGAGCCACTGGCTCCGCTGCCTTTTCGGTTACATAAGCAGCCACACCCATGCGCACGAGGCGCTCGGCCTGAGCGTCGTCGCACTCGAAGGCGCCGCTCTCAGGGGTTTTCAGGGCGTGTCTTGCGTTTCCGTGGGCGTCTGTGTACTTAATGCCGCAGCCGCCCTGTTTTACTTTAATCTTTGCCATGTTCCTGCTCCTTTCTGGCCCGTATTAGAGCACCTGAGCGCTGATAAACGGGTTCTCGTTGTTAGGCATGCACAGAGGCGCAGTAGTCAGAGTCACCTCGCGCACATTGTGAGTGGCGTCGCTGAGATATTTCGGAACGTCCACGCCAGTGTAGGTGTGGAACTCACCGTCGGACTGTTCCACCTGAGTGATCGCACCATAAACAGTGCGGCCAGCAGCAGGAGCGCCCACTGCGATCTTGCCCGCAGGAATAAACTGGTGCACGCTGCCGTCCACTTCGGTGTAGGTGTCCTCATAGTTCAGGAAGTCGATCATGCGGCCCTTGATGTTCAAGCGCGCGATCTTGGAAGCGCCGGAAGGCAGAGTCTCAGGATCTACGCCGCCGATCTGGTAGTTGCGGTTGTCGAGCAGTTTCAGGATCCACTCATTTGCGAGGAATACGTCGGCCACGTCGGGAGCCATAAGCACCTCAGTGGCAGGCAAGCCGCGAGAGGTCAACATGGAGATCATGGCGGCCACGTCGTTGATCATCTGCTTGCCGGAAGCCTCGGTAGTGTCCCAGTCAGCTGCCGGAGTATATACTGCGGGGTTGGCGTTGCCCTCGTAGTAGCGCACCTCGCGTTCCTCGAAGTGGTTGAAGTCGTCCACATACTCGTCCATAATGCAGCCATTGGTGAAAATAACCTCGGCAGCCATAGCCTCCTTGCGGCGCATGTTCATGGCGCGCAGTTCGTCGAGGTCGCCGAGCATGATCACGCCCTGACGCTGCTCAGGAGTCAGGTTAGTGTAGAGAGCCTCACCGAAGCCGCGCTTTCTCAGGTCGTCAATGGTGAGGGGACGCTTAGGTGCGATATAGGAAGGTGTGAAGCGCTTCATGGTGTAGCCGTCGCGCAGGATAGTGATCCCGCCCTTGCGAGGCGCTACAAAAGGTGCCGCCTTCTTGGAGCCCTTCTTGTATTCCACCAGCACGTCGTTGGTGGCGAAAATGTCGCTCGCTGCGTTAGTAGGGAAATAACGATCGAGCAGGAAGGTGTGGAGAGGCGGGAGCTGCTGCACAGAGGCGAGCAGAGTGTGGGTATCGTAGAAATTAAAAGCCATTTGTCTGTCCTCCTTCTTAGATTGCCACAGCGTCAGAGATCAAGATCCCCGCTACGCGGAGAGCCTCTTTGTCGGCTGCGGTGATTTCGTAGCCCTCAGCCACGATCAGGCTGTTGGCGTTAAAGTGTCCGGTGCGGTATGCGATAGCCTCCACAGCTTCGCCCGCGCCAGTGTCTACGGGTTCTGCCAGCACGGCGTTGGCCTTGCCGGTAGTTTCGGCACCGATCATAACCATGCCACCGTCAGCAGTTGCCAGAAGGGTGCCGCGTTCGAGCACACCCTGACCGGCTGCTACCTGCACAGTGAAGGGCTCAGCGCCGGGAGTCAGGCCATTGATCAGATTATCATAGCCCACGGATCCGATTACTTCGTCGTGTCTGTTCATTACTTAGTACCTCCTTTGGTCTTGTTGTAGGCAGAGACTACCGCCTGAATGTCTGCTGCGTCCTGTTCCTGCTGGTTGACAGGTGCGCCGCCGTTAGGTGCTGCGCCTACGTTGCCAGCGCCGGACGCTGCGCCGTCTGCCTTATAGTTCGCGAGGAACTGCTGGCCGGACGCTGCGCTCTGCTGCATTACGCGGAAGCAGAGCTCCTGCGCGGTGCAAGGGTTGTCGCCGTACTTGGCGTCGTGGACGAGCTGCTGATCCGGGATAGAAGCCGCGATAGAGTCGATCGCTTCGAGGCGCTGGCGCTCTGCGGTCACTGCGTCGGCATTGGCCTGAGTCTGCGCTGCGTTTCTGGCGTCCTGCTCAATCTGAGCCACGACGTCCGGGTGAGCTGCTCTCATTTCTTCTGCTGTCATAGGTTTGTTACCTCCTTCTGGTTTTGCCGCTTTTGCGGTCGGTTTTTTATTTACTCCCGGCTTTGCAGCTGGGGGAGTAGCGTGTGCTGCGATCGGGATCGTGCCCGGTACGTTGTGCAGGCCCTCAATGTTGTGGTGCACTCCGTTGCAGTAGAGGACTTTCTTGTCTTTGCTCATGCTCATTTCCGGCTCGTTCTCGTCCTCTTTGAGAGCGTCAGCGAAGCCCTTGTCCAGAGCTTCGCGGCCGGTGAGCCACGTCTCCTTGGTCATCATGCTGCGAAGGGTGTCCACAGCGATCCCGGTCTTGGCGTTGTAGATCTCAGCCACCGCGCGCTCGCTGGCGTCCATGCCCTTCATAAGCTGCTTCATGTCCTGAATGTTCAGGTAGTCCCACAGCATAACGCTGACGCCGTGGATCATTACAAGAGAGCCGGGGTACACTGTCACAGTGTCACCGGCGCACATGATCACGCTGGCCGCGCTGGCTGCGATACCTTCCACGACGACGTTCACCTCACCGCTGAGAGCTTTCAGGGCGTTGTGAATAGCGATACCTGTGTAAAGGTCGCCGCCGCAGCTGTTCAGCTTGACGGTGATCCGGCTCTTGTCCTTGACTGCTGCCAGATCTTCCATGAAGCCCTCCGGCGTGATATAGAGGCCGGGCTCAGGCTCGCCCGTCCACCAGTCAACCGGCTGCTGGCTCATTACGTCACCGTAGAGAGTGATCTCTCCCTCGTCGTCGCTGACGCTTGCCATGTTCCAGAACTTCGGAGCCGCGGCAGGCTTTTGGGCCACTGCCGGGCCCATGCGAAAACTATGTGTTTTCATTTTCTTGCCCTCCTTTTACGGCTTGTTTGATTTGCTCCGCGATCACGAGGCTGCGCAGAGCTTGGACGCCGCGCTGCCTTGCGTTTTCAGGGTTGTGTGGGTTGTTATCCTCGCCGCCTTCGCCTTCCGCTGACGGTTCCTGACCGGTGGAGCTGCCGGTCTGGTGAGGATCGGGTGATTGGCCGCCGAGCTTTTCGTTCTCACGCAGCAGTTGTTCGACGTTGGCGTCCCACTGGCCGCCGTTGAGTCGGATCGTGCTCTGTTCGTGAGTTGAGAAGCCTTCGCTACATGCGAGGATCTCGGCGGTGATCTCCTTAGTAGGATCGAGCTGTCCCTGAGAAGGGCCGAGCCATTCGCTGCCGAGGTATGCGGCACGGATCTCCGGGTTGGTGAAAAAGCCCGGCGCATAGATACGGCCACGAGCCACGGCTTCACTCATCCACACTTCGTAGATCGGGCGGCAGAAGTCGTCAGCCAGCCACTCCCTGCGCATTTTGAACGCCTTCCACGCCTCCAGCAGAGCCGCGCGGCTCGCACTGTACGAAGCGTTGAACTTTTTCAGGAGCAGGTCGGCCGGGATCTCCAGCGCGGCGCCGATCTGTGAGCAGATAGCTGTCACGAAGGCGTCGAAGCCTCCGGCCGGTCTGGTAGGGCTGGCGAAGGTTACGTCCTCGCCGGGTTCCATGACATTGATCTGGCCGGGGCCCATGCTGTACTCGTTCGGGCCTTTTGGCTCTCCGGGAGGATCACCTTCCACCTGATTGAACGGCATGTCGTCCGTGGGCGCCTCTGTTTTGATAAAGGCAGTAAAAAACGACTCGATCACCGCCGCCATGAGTTCGGACTCCGTGTAGCGTCTGAGCTGGAGCAGTGGTTCGATCACCTGCGCCAAATAGCTGACGCCGCGATACTGATCCGGGCGCTCGCACTCTACGACGTGCACCACGTTGGGGAGTCCTGTGTGCTCCTGATACGCCAGAACGCGCGCCCACTTGGTTGTCGGAGCTCCCACCTCGAACGGATAGGTGCTGCGGATATGGTAGGCCACCACCATGCCGTTGCTGTCCACTTCCACGCCGTCGTATATGGTGTTCCCGGTGTCCGGGTTCTTTCCGGTCGTGTAGTTGATAGAGGTTCCGGCTCCACAGCCGCCCGGCGTCGCGATCCTGTCAGACTCAATCAGGTGCACCCTCAGAGCATAGGGGAGAAGCTGATCCACTTCGTACTGTTTCAGAACGCCGATACAGTCGCCGGACAGCAGCCACGATATGAGCGCGAGCTGCTGGAGGCCGTAGAACGTGTTCATGCCGGTGGCGTCGCAGGCTCTCTTGTTTTCGGCCCAGAGAGAGAACTCCCTCTCGGTCATTTTCTGCCACGCTTCGGCCTGCTCCGGTGTGAGTCCCAGAACTTCGCGGTCGATCCTGCTTTTCAGCTTTAGGCCGACGCCTACCACATTTGTGCGGTTGGTTTTGATCGCTGAGGTAGCGATCGGCGCCGCCATGTATAACATGCGGGCACGCTGTCGCAGTGTGTAGTTGTTGAAGTCTATGTCCTCGTGAGGGGATCCGCTGGGAGCGTTGAAGCCTTTCACGGCTTTTTTGCGCCAGCTGGCCCCCGCCTCGCCGTAGCCTTTGTTCTGCGGTCTTACGCTGTCGGGTAGATACATTCCCGTGTGTTTGTCGTACCTGATTTTTCTCACCTCCTTGTGTGTAATAAAAAACGGCAGGCCGGAGAGGGAAGGAGCACACCCTCACCCGGTTGCTGCCGTAGTAAAGCCGGTCGCCCGGCGTTTACCCGTTACCAGTCGCGGGGGACTACTCCCACCGCTCGGCGGGCTGATTGCCCCGCCAGTTCAGCCTCCAGTTCGCGGATCCGCTTGCGGAGCTTGTCGATCATAGCCTGAATATCTGCGAGCCCCGTCTGGTAGCGTTGCAGATTTCTGGAGCCTATGGTGTAGCTTTGCACGCCGTCAGAGCTGATCATTTCCTTCTCGCGGGCCAGATATTGCTCCAGCCTTGTGCGGGTTTCCTCCAGCTCTTTGCGTATTGCTTCTTTCGAGCGTCGTGTCATGTTTTCGCCTCCTTACCATTCGTCGAAGAACTCGGCCGCGCTGTTTGTCCGGCGCTGCTGCGGCTGGGCCGCTGGTTTCTTCGGTGTTGTCTTTTCTGGCAGGTTTTTGAGTCGCCTCTCCACCGCCAGAGTGTCGGGATCTATGATTTTGAAGCCCGCCAGCGCATAGTTGCGGCAGTCGAGCGCTTCGTTTCGGTTGTGGCCGGGGATCTTCACCCACGCCCATGTGTTGCCTCGCTTGGTCTGGGTGAGCTCCAGCTTCTCAGACAGCAGGCCGTTGAAGTAGTACGAGTCGTAGCCGTAGGACTCGCCGCGCGGGAAGTGGCAATACTTCGGGCCAGCTTCCTGCACTTTCAGGGCTGACATGATCGTGGCCTTGCCAGAGTCTACGCCGAGAGTGTAGAGCCAGCAGGTGATCTTCTTGTTGTCCTTGATCGCCACCTTGGACGGAGGCGTCACGAACGGGATCCCGTCGCCGCCCTTGCCCTTGATAGCAAAGACGCGCTTGTTTTTGCGAGCTCTGCATGCCGCGTACACTTCTTGCGTGTAGTGGCCGCCAGAGTCCACGCAGGTGATCGAGATCCTGAGCCCGCGGCCGCTATCTTTGAAGCGGTACACGCGGTCGATCACGTCGTCAAGCTGCTGCCACACTTCGGGGTTGTCTGGTTTTCCCATTATGTAGCCCTTTTTTATTCCCCACGTTTCGCCGTAGTGGCCGTGGCCCACGACTTCGTACTCCAGCCGGTTGTCCTGAGTGTCCACACCACAAGTGAGCACCAGCACACCCTCCGGTAGTTCCACCGGGGAGCCGTCGGCGTTGGTGCCGTAGTCCTCGCGGCGGGCCAGCATGGTGTCCTCGTCGGCCAGATCGCCGCGATCTTCCCAGAGCTCGCCCAGCAGGGTGTTGTAGACTACTTTCAGCTTTTGCGCGTCGTCCTTGGCTTGCAGGAATTTGAGGACAATCTTCTCCCATGGTGTCCACGGAGACGAGAAGGCGTTCAGCCAGAAGGAGCGCACGCCCTCGGCGTAGGCCGTCGGGTTCTCGGCGATCCACTTCGCAGGCTGGCGCCTCATGGTGTCCTCGGTATTTATGCAGCCGCAGTGCGGACAGGCCCATGTGATCGGGCCGTTTATCTTGTAGACCTTTTTTCCGCGCACCTTCGTGACGGAGTGGTCGAAGTGGATCCGGTCGAATATGATCTCGCCATACTCGCCACAGTCCGGGCACTGGTGACACCAGCGCTCCTGTGTACCTTGGTAGTAGCTGCTCTCAATGTTCGAGGCGCCTTTAATTGTCGGGGTTGATACCTCGACGGCCTTCGCATTGTAGAACGTGGCCTGTCTGGCCTCTGCCAGAGCCCACGGATCGCCCTCAGTACCGGCGCTCACGGCCCAGCGGTCGCGCTCGTCGCCGAGGATATACCGGGCGGGAGTGGAGGCCAGAGCTGAGGCGCTGTTCGAGCCGGTGATCGTTAGCATACCGCCGGGGAAGGACTTCTGGAGGATCGTGTTCCCGGAGTCCTTCGCCTTAATGTCCGAGACTTTCGCTTTCAGCGGCTTACTGTCTCTGATCATTGGAGCGATACGCAGGCGGGAGAACTTTCTCGCGTCGTCGAGCGTAGGCTGCACGAACAGGATCGAGCCGGGATCTTGGTCGATTATGTAGGCGATAATGTTCAGTATCAGCTCAGATTTACCTACCTGAGAGGCCGCCACCATTACGATCTTGCGCACCTTCGGATCCGTGAACGCTTCCATAGGCTCCCGGAGGTATGGCGTCCGTGACGTGCGCCACGGGCCTGCCTCTGCGGAGTTTTCCGGCGACAGGCGGCGGTGTCTGTCGGCCCATTCTGCCACCGTCAGTTCCTCTGGTGGCTTGAAGTTACGGACAGCCGGGCCTATGGCTGCGTTGAGTTTTTTCGCGGCTTTTTTAGTCGTCGGCTTCATCAGCGAGTGACTCGCTCCAGCCTTCCCGATCCCTTACCCGCCGCTGGTATGCTTCGGGATCGTATTGGTAGCCCGCGAGCTCGTTCAGGATCTTGCTGCACTCCGAACGGATCACCGCCGAGGCCTCGTTCGCGCTGGTTGTTTGCACAACGTCCATAGCGAGGCGGCCGGGCAGTGCCATGATCATGCTGCGGATTGTATAGACGAGGTCGTTCGTCATGGCTTCCACGTCCTCGCTCCGGTGCATTTTTCC
The DNA here is from genome assembly GCA_937884485.1 of uncultured Bacteroidales bacterium. Taxonomy (GTDB): domain Bacteria; phylum Bacteroidota; class Bacteroidia; order Bacteroidales; family P3; genus Colimorpha. The sequence continues at coordinate 717 of CALGCG010000096.1, read as the reverse complement.
CTCCAGTTCTTTGAGCTGGAGCTCTGCGATCTTGGCCTTGCTCTGTTTGAGGTCAGCCTCGGCTCGCAGCTTGTCAGCTTCGGCCTGCACGGTGTCGGCGTTTTTCTGCTCCTTGCCGTTGGCTTTCTCACTGAGGTGTTTTATATATGCCTGCACAGTTGGCAGCAGGTCGAACTTATACGGCCGCGTCTGGGCTGCCGGAATGACGCCCTCTTTTGCGAGCTGCTGCACGCGCCGGTCTGTGACGCCGAACAGTTTCGCGATTATGTCCGAGCCTTGCAGGTTCTTTTTTGGTGTTTCTGCCATGGCGTCACCTCCTTTCAATGCGTGCCAGACGAAACGAAACGGCCTGAAAAAATTTTTTTGAGTCTGCGCGTCTTTTGGGCTCGCCAGCACCGCAGGCGTTTATTTTGCTTCACAGTACCTTCGCGGCGGTCGGAGCGGCGGCTCGGCGTCGCTGGGCGGCCTTGTTGGCCTTTGGTGTGGCCTTGGTGCTGTGGTTTGCGTTGGTCTTGCTGCGCGCGGCGTGGCGGCCGTGTGGCGGCCGGGGCGGGCCTTTGGTGTGGCCCTACTTCATGGCCTGTTGTATGTGGTGCTCGAAGCGTTGGCCCAGCTTGGTGCTGATTGTCTGCTCTATGGTTTCCTTTGCTCGGCCGTCAATCATCTGCGGCACGGACAGGGTGCGGACTGCTTCGATCGGCATGCGGCCCTCGCCGG
>CALGCG010000095.1 GCA_937884485.1 uncultured Bacteroidales bacterium | reverse complement strand
TCTATTTTTGTCTGGCACAACATCTTATCCATAATTCTCTCTTTGAGAATACAAAAGTACTACAAAACTTTCAGTTACACAATTTTCTTTGCAACAAATCCCCATAAGTTCACCCCTTGCAAATCTCATCCGCGGGATGGGCGGTAGCCGTCTTCCACACGCGCCAACCGACGCATAGGGCGACGAGCAGCGCCACCATGAGGAAGATGCCGACGTAAATCCACCACGGGATAGAGGTCTGCACCACATATTGCTCCAACCACGGCTTCATGCAGGCATAACCGATGGGGAAGGCCACGAGGGCGGCCACTCCTTGCAGCGCCATGTATTCGACGATGAACATGTCCAGGATGTCCTTCACCGTAGCGCCGAACACCTTGCGCACGGCAATCTCCTTGCGCCGTTGCTCACAGGTGAGCATTATCATCGACCACACGCCGAAGAGGGCGATGAGGATGCAGACGATGGTGATGACATTGAGGAGCGTTTGCAGGTTGTTTTCTGACACCAGCATGGGAGCATAGTAGTCATCATAAGTCCGCGGCTCTACAGTTCCCCACTCCTGCTCTTTATAGTAATCAATAATCTTTTGCCGCAACGACGACCATGTGCTGGGCTTGAACTTGAAATGTACTTCACCTCTATTATCCATATTTATGAACGGATAAGCAGCGATGGAAGGAACAGCCTTTTCGGTCGGTGAGCCGCTGAGGATGTCCTTATAGACTCCTACGATGGTAAATCGTTCACCCCAATCCGTTATGAAACTTTTGCCGATAGGGTCTTCCCATCCCAAGCGGCGGGCAAACGATTCGTTGATGCACACATTGCCCCATTCTTCAATGCCCTTTACGATATCTCCTCGACGTCCTCGACCGCTACCAACATCTCCCGGACGCGGCCAACGCCCTTGCAACAAGGTCAATCCATAGAATTGGGCAATTGTTTCGTCTATTCTCTCTTCGCCTACTCCAAAATCCTCATTCAGTTGGGGATTCTCTTCTTGCCTGATTTTATAGGAGAGGCGGCTATAACTTTTAGGGAATATGGGTTTTACTATAGCTATGGCCGTATCTATCTCAGGTTGTAGATTCAGGAATGAAAGAGCTTCCACGGCTTGTGCCCCACGACGTAAAAAGAGAGCCCCCCGATTTTCGCGTTCGAAGCCGATGTCTCCGTGACGCAGGGTGTCAATCTGTTTCATCATCACCACCACACAGAAGATGCAGAAGATGGAAATGCTTATCTGTACCCCCGTGCTGATGCGGCGGAAAATGTGGTAACGCATGAGCCCGTTCACACCAACAATGCCGCTCTGTAACGACTGGCGCTGGAAATACATGATGACGGGAACGGACACCAACAGGGAAAGCAGCAATACGACGGCAAAGTAGATGGCCGTCTCCTGATAGATGTACTCCGAGTTGACGGGAAGTTGGGACATTTGGAAGAACCAATCCATGGACAACTCCATTGTGACCAACCCGAAGGCGAGGGCGATAACCAACAACAGCCCATATTCGGTGAGGAATTGCACCGTCAGATTCCACCTCGATGCACCGAATGCCTTACGCAATGCCATCTCGCGCCTGCGGATAAAGAGGCGGTTGATGAACAGAGTCAGGTAGTTCAACAAGCCACACACAATCAACAACAGGCTGGCCACGGAGAACAGATAGATGTGATTCACCTGGAATTTGGCCGTATCATTGTATTGTTTGGTGTAATGTCGCATCCGGGTAATGGGAAGGACTTTCAGATGCCGGTTCGGGTCATTATAAGTATTTACCATCATGCCCCACAATTTGCTATACACGGTGTCGGCATTTGCCGTGGGATGATACCTCATGACACAGACTGCCCATTTATAGACCCAGTACTCATACCGTTCAGCCGGAAATTTACTCAGCACATCCATGGGGAAATTGCTGTGATCGTCCCAACTCTTGAACACTGCTGTGACCATGCGTGTACGTTCTGTCTTATTGTATTCATCGACCAAATCTTTGCCAATGGGCGATTCGTCGCCCCATAAGTGACGAGCCAACCTGTCACTGACGGCCACTTGGCCCTCGTTATGCAAAAAGCCTGGATTACCCTCCAAAAGCTCCACATCAAAGATTGACAAGAAATTTTCATCGAGCAAATAAT
>CALGCG010000094.1 GCA_937884485.1 uncultured Bacteroidales bacterium | reverse complement strand
CCGGGCTTTTTATTGCATTGAGAAATAAACGATTGAGAAATATTTTGCAAAAATATTTGGCCATGTCGGAAAAAGTTAGTACTTTTGCACCCGCTTTCAAAGAAAAGATGGCGGGATAGCTCAGCTGGTTAGAGCGCTGGATTCATAACCCGGAGGTCATCAGTTCAAGTCTGATTCCCGCTACTTGCAAAAAGACAAGAAACCCATGTTTCTTGTCTTTTTTTCTTTTGTCGATGCAATATTTAATGCCTATGCGCGTTAATTGATTATTATGGACGACAAGCATCTTTACAGCAACTTCGAATATGACTCGGCGCTGAGTGTGGCTCCCGGCGTCAAGCAGCCCGACCAGGTGAGCAGCAGCTACGTGGAGCGCATGCGCGCCCTGCGCAAGCAGGAGCCTTCGGTGGAGGAACTCGTCAGCGGCATACGCCACGGCGACCGCACCCTGCTGAGCCGTGCCATCACCTTGGTGGAGAGTTCCCTCTTCGCCCACCAGCAGAAGGCCCAGCAGGTGATAGAGCGCTGCCTGCCCTACAGCGGCAAGAGCGTGCGCCTGGGCATCACCGGCGTTCCCGGCGCGGGCAAGAGCACCCTCATCGAGGCCCTGGGCAAGTGGCTCACCGCCCACAACCACAAGGTGGCCGTGCTGGCCATCGACCCCAGCAGCGAACGCTCGCGGGGCTCCATCCTCGGCGACAAGACGCGCATGGAGGAACTCTCCGTCGACCCCAACGCCTTTATCCGTCCCAGCCCCTCGGCGGGCTCGCTGGGCGGCGTGGCGCGCAAGACGCGCGAGATTATCACCCTCTGCGAGGCGGCGGGATTCGATGTGGTCATCGTCGAGACCGTCGGCGTGGGCCAGAGCGAGGTGGCCGCCCATTCGATGGTGGACTTCTTCCTGCTGCTGCAGCTGGCCAATACCGGCGACGAGCTGCAGGGCATCAAGCGCGGCATCATGGAGATGGCCGACATGATAGCCATCAACAAATGCGAGCTGGACCCTCAACGCTCCGAGCTCTCGGCTGCGCAGTTCCGCAACGCCCTCCATCTGTTCCCCATGCCGGAGAGCGGCTGGACCGTCAAGGTCTCCCTCTGTTCGGCCTACACCAAGGAGGGGGTCGAGGACTTGTGGAACTCCGTGATGGACTACGTCACCTTCACCAAGGGCAACGGCTATTTCTACCAGAAGCGCCAGCAGCAGAACCTGCGCATCATGACCGAAGCCATCGAGAACGGCCTGCGCGAACGTTTCTTCAACGCCCCCGGCATGGAGGAGCGCATCGAGGCCTTCAGCAAGGACATCCTGGAGAACAAGATAAGCCCCTACGCGGCGGCTGACCAATTGCTGGAAATGAAGAATTGAGCAAGCCTTGGTCTACGTTCATGTCCCCTTCTGCCATCGGAAGTGCACCTACTGCGCTTTCTACTCGCATGGAGCGCCGTCGCCGCGCCGGCTGACTGCATACGTCGACGCGCTTCTTGAAGAAATGGAGCGGCGCAAGGGCGAGCAGGCGCATCCGATACGGACAGTCTACCTCGGCGGCGGCACCCCCAGCATACTGCCGTTGGAAGAGCTGGCTCGTATTGTGGAGGGGTTGCGGAGGTGTTTCGACCTGTCGCAGGTGGAGGAGGCTACCATCGAGGCCAATCCCGAAGACCTCACGCCGGAATACCTGCTGGGCCTCAAGAATCTGGGCCTTTTCAACCGCCTGAGCATCGGCATACAGAGCCTCGACGACGAGATGCTGCGCCTCATAGGTCGCCGCCACACCGCTGCCCAGGCCCTCGACGCCCTGGAGCGCGCCCACGAGGCGGGCTTCCACAACATCAGTGTGGATTTCATTTACGGCCTGCCTAAAGAGTTTGATTTTTCAATTTTCAATTTCCAATTGGTCACCCACCTCTCCGCCTATGCCCTCACCGTAGAGGCTGGTACGGCGTTGGCCAAGCAGGTGGAGCAGGGGAGGGTGGTGCTGCCCGGCGAGGACGAGGTGGTGCGCCAGTACCACGAATGCTGCCGGACCTTCGAGGCGCAGGGCTTCGGGCAGTACGAGATATCCAACTTCTGCCGCCCGGGCTGCCATTCGCGCCACAACAGCCGCTACTGGGACCGCACGCCCTACCTCGGCCTGGGCCCTTCGGCGCACAGCTTCGACGGCCAACGGCGCAGGTGGAACAGCCCTATGGATTTGGATAATGGAGGGTGGAGGATGGAAAATGAGGAGGCCCTCACCGAAGCCGACGCCTACAACGAGTTGCTGATGACCGCCCTCCGCACCACGCGCGGCATCCCGCTGGAAATGGTCCCCGACAAATACCAAAAAGAGCTGCACCGGAAGATGCAGCCCTATATCGAATGCGGATGGATAACCTTTGAGGACAACCACTACCGTCCCACCCGCGAGGGATTGCTCCACGCCGACGGCATGGCGGCGGAACTATTCGTCGCCTGACGTCTCGTCGTCGGGGGCGAAGTCTATCTGCTGCGGCGGCTCGGCGTAGATGTTGTCTTTGATGATGTATCCCTTGTATACCTCCTTGATTTCCTGCAGGAAAGCATAGGCTTCAAGGCGGCTGCGGAAGTCGCCGACCTTGACCTTGAAGTTGGGTTCGTCGTAGATGATATAGGCTTGGACTTCGGGGTAGTCCGTCATGAAGCGGTCGCGCAGGGAGAAAGCGCTGTTCTTGGAGTTCATGCCGGAGAAGGAGGCTATCTGTACGCGGAATCCGGGCATGGTCTTCACCCGGTTGTTCAGCTCCACGTGGCGGGCCACCATGTCGTTCACTTTCACGTCGCCGGTCACCGTAACGCGCCCTGTCTGGGCGAGGGCGGCAGAAGACAAAAACGACAGGACGGCCAAAAGGACGATACCCTTTGCCTTCATGTTCCTATGGCTTGCCCGTTGTGTCAATGTTGTTTTTCTTGTATTTCTTGTTTTTAAACGAAGCATGCTGTCTTAATATTGTGCTGTGTCGGCGAGTACCTTCTTGGGGCGCACGGTGAGGATGGGTATCTTGGACAGGGTGAGCATCTGCTGGGCGAAGTTGCCCATGATGAGGTTGGAGAGCGAGCTCTCCTGCTCGGTCATGATGGCAATCATGTCGGCGTTCACGCTCTCGGCATATTCGATGGTGTCGGTGGTGACATTCCCCTTGACCGCCATGAATTTTGTGCTGTATTCGATGCTGTTGTTGTCGAGGTAGCGCTGCACCATGTTGATGTAGTTTTTCACCACCTGGCGCACGCTGGGTGCCGACGAGGTGAAGAGTCCGAGGAGGTGGATCTTGGAACCGAAGGTCTTGGCGAAGGTGGCGGCCTGGCCTATCTTCTGGCGCGTGTCATCGCTGCTGTCGATGGGTACGACGATGTTTTCCAGCGACTTGTTGAAGTTGAAGTCTTCGCGGATGAGCAGCACGGGCACGGGCGAGAGCTCGACGGTGCGGTAGCTGTTGTGCCCGAGGAGGTTCTTCTTCATGCCGCTCATGCCGTGGGTGCCGACAATGAGCAGCGCGGCGTCGTCCTCTTCGGCCTGCTTGGCCAGTTGCTCGGCGGGGTTGCCCTGGCGCAGCACATATTCCAGCTTGATGTCTTTCAGCAGGTGTGCCACACCGGCATTGCGGCGCTCAATTTCTGCACGGATGGGGGCTTCGTCCTCCTTTTTTTCTTTCACATAAACCAGTCGTATATCGCTTTGCCAGCGGTTGGCAATGTCGATGGCGAGGTCGACGGCATAGGCCGAGCCCGATGAAAAATCGAAACCTACAACAACTTTGTTCATAGTCTGTCTTTGTTAATTTTGGCGATACAAAATTACAAATAAAAAATGAATCCACCAAATTTTTTTTTCATCCACCCCTCTCCGCCCTCCCATCTTCTACCCTGGAGCAGGGGGGAAAGAGGAGGGGAAGAAGAGGGTAAGAAGATGGGAAGAAGATGGTCCGATAACGATACTGATTATGAGCGTGTTGTGTTTTTGTTAAATTTATTGTTTTTTGATAAGAAATCCGGGGTTTGGAGAGGGGTCGGGCGGGGGATGGAGGGAGGATGGTCGGGAGGCTTTTCAACGGGTGTGGAAAAAAAAATTTGGCTGTTTAATATAATTTATGTATTTTTGCACTCGTTTAGTATTTGAAAAATTGTTGAAAAATCTGATTGAAAACCTAAAACACAAAATAATAACATGACTCAACAAATCTTGATTGCGGTATTGGTATTGGGTGTCATTGGCGCCTTCTTTGCCGTGGTGCTCTACTTTGTAGCCCAAAAATTCAAGGTGGTCGAAGACCCACTGATTGACGAAGTGGCCGAGGTGCTGCCTGGTGCCAACTGCGGTGGCTGTGGCAAGGCCGGATGCCGTGCTTTTGCCGAGGCCTGCGTGAGCCAGGGCAACCTCGACGGTCTGCGTTGCGCTCCCGGTGGCGATGCCGTGGCGCAGAAGATAGCCCAGTTGCTCGGCTGCGCCGTGGAACAGGGCGAACCCCAAGTGGCCGTGGTGCGTTGCCATCCCGCCAACTGCGGCGAGAAGCGCCGTTCCAACTACGACGGCCTGAAGAGCTGTGCGTTCCAGAACACCGTCTACACGGGCGAGAGCGGCTGTCCCTTCGGCTGCCTCGGCTGTGGCGACTGCGTGGCCGCCTGCCAGTTCGACGCCATCCACATGGACCCCGTCACGGGTACGCCGGTGGTCGACGAGACGAAGTGCACCGCTTGCGGCGCCTGCGCCAAAGCGTGCCCCCGCCGCATCATCGAGCTGCGCAACAAGGGCAAGAAGGACCGCCGCGTCTACGTCGGCTGCGTCAACAAGGAGAAGGGTGCCCAGGCCATGAAGACCTGCGCCAATGCCTGCATCGGCTGTGGCAAGTGCGCCAAGGTGTGCCCCATGGAGGCCATCACCATCGCCGACAACGTTTCGTACATCGACTACACCAAGTGCATCGCCTGCCGCAAGTGCGTTGTGGAGTGCCCGACGCATGCCATCGTCGACGTGAACTTCCCGGCCCCGGCCAAGAAGCCCGAGGCTCCGAAGCCCGCCGAGGCCCCGGTGCCCGAGGCCCCGAAGGCCCAGCCCGTGGCTGCCGAAGCGCAGAAGGCCCAGTAATTTCAATTTTCAATTCCCAAATTGCAATTCGAAAAGATGAAGACTTTCAAAATGGGTGGTGTCCACCCCGAAGAAAACAAGATATCCAACGATGCCGCCATCGAAGTGATGCCCGTGCCGCAGCAGATGGTGGTGCTGATGAACCAGCACCTGGGCGCCCCGGCAACGCCGGTGGTGCAGAAAGGCGACAAGGTGAAGGTCGGCCAGCTCATCGGCGAGGCCCAGGCGTTCATGTGCGCCAATGTCCATTCGCCCGTCAGTGGCACGGTGCTGAAGGTTGATACCTGCAAGGATGCCTTCGGCCTTGCCAAGCCCGCCGTCTATATCAACGTGGAGGGCGACGAATGGCTGGAGACCATCGACCACACCCCCGACATCAAGCGCGAGTGCACGCTCGAGCCGAAGGAAATCGTCGCCAAGCTGAAAGAGATGGGCATCGTGGGCCTCGGCGGCGCCACGTTCCCTGCCCATATCAAATACAGTATCCCCGAGGGCAAGAAGGCTGAATACCTTATCATCAACGCCGCCGAGTGCGAGCCCTACCTGACGAGCGACTACCGCGTGATGATGGAGCATGCCGAAGAGGTGTGCATCGGCGTGAGCATCCTGCGCAAAGCCCTGGGCGTGCCCAATGCCTACATCGGCATCGAGAGCAACAAGCCCCTGGCCATCCAGAAGATGCAGGAGACGGCCAAGCAGTTTGAGGGCATCGTCATCGAGCCCCTGAAGGTGAAGTACCCGCAGGGCGCCGAGAAGCAGCTCATCAATGCCGTCACCGGCCGCAAGGTGCCCAGCGGTAAGCTTCCTATCGACGTGGGCTGCGTGGTGAGCAACCTTGGCACCTCCTTCTCGGTCTACGAGGCTATCCAGAAGAACAAACCCCTCATCGAGAATATCCTGACCGTCACGGGCAAGAAGCTGCCTTCGCAGCATAACTATGTTGTCCGTATCGGCACCACCTATAACGACATCATCAAGCACGCCATCGGCGAGCTGCCCGCCACGACGGGCAAGGTCATCAGCGGCGGCACGATGATGGGCAAGGCCGTGGTGAACCTCGACGCCCCGACGGTGAAGGGCAACTCGAGCGTGCTTGTCATGGACGAGGCCGAGGCGCGGCGCAACCCCGAGACGGCCTGCATCCGTTGCGGCAAGTGCATGCATGCATGCCCCATGGGTCTGGAGCCGTATCTCTTCTCGTCGCTGGTGAAGAACAACCGTATCGAAGAGGCCAAGGAGCACAACATCCTCGACTGCATCGAGTGCGGATGCTGCTTCTTCAGTTGCCCGGCCAACAAGCCGCTCACCGACGAGATACGCCTTGGCAAGAACAAGGTCCGTGCCATGATGGCCGCCAAGAAGTAGTGTGGCGTTCCGCAGCCTGAAGGTTGCGGCACAGGCCAAAGAAAAAAAACGATTATTGTTGAACATAATATTATATATTATATGAATCTATTAAATATATCGGGCTCGCCCCATGTGCACAGCGACGAGTCGACAAAGAAAATCATGTGGCGCGTCAATATGGCCCTGGTGCCTGCGCTGCTGGTGGCCATAGCCTACTTTGGCATCAACGCGCTGCTGGTGAGCCTTATCTCGGTGGCCAGCTGTGTGCTGTTCCAGTGGCTGATTGAGAAGTATATCATGAAGGTGCCCACCACTGTGAGCGACGGCTCTGCTGTGGTGACGGGTTTGCTGTTGGCTTTCAACGTGCCCGCCACGGTGGACATGATGTGGATTGTCGTCATCGGTGCCCTGGTGGCCATCGGTGTTGCCAAGATGGCCTTCGGCGGTCTGGGCAAGAACCCCTTCAACCCCGCCATTGTGGGCCGTATCTTCCTGCTCATCTCCTTCCCGGTGCAGATGACCACCTGGCCTGTCGTCGACGGCATTTTCCCGATGAACTTCGACGTGGCCACCGGCGCCACGCCCCTTGGTATTTATAAAGAAGGCGGTTTCCCCGAGAACGTCACCTTCATGGATGCTTTCCTGGGCCACATCGGCGGTTCGCTGGGCGAGGTAAGCGCCATTGCCATCCTCATCGGTGCTTGCTACCTGCTGTGGAAGAAGATCATCACGTGGCACATTCCCGTAGCTTTTATCGGTACGGCTTTCTTGTTCAGCTTCATCCTGTGGCTGCAGCCCGATCATATGATGGAAATCAATGGTGTTATGCATCATATGCCCGACCCGCTTACTGCCATCCTCACCGGTGGTATCATGCTTGGCGCCTGCTTCATGGCTACCGACATGGTGACGACCCCCATGGCCAAGAGCGGCCAGCTGATTTTCGGCGTGGGATGTGGTCTGCTGACCATCATCATCCGTACGTGGGGCGCCTATCCCGAGGGTGTCAGCTTCGCCATCCTGCTGATGAACTGCGTCACCCCGCTGATCAACCGTTGGTGCAAACCTCAACGCTTTGCTTGTTAAACCTATAAAAACGAAGAATTATGGCAAAGAAAGCTCAATCCACATTAGTCAATATGCTCCTGTCGTTGACGGCGATAGCCCTTGTGGCCGCCGCCATTCTGGCAGCTTTGAACTCTGTTACCCAAGAACCCATTGCCGCCGCCCAGAAAGCCAAGGTGGAGAATGCCATCAGCGCCGTGCTGCCGGCTTTTGCCAAGCTCGACGACCAGACGGTGGACGGGAAGACCTGCCATGTGGCCTACGATGAGCAGGGCAATATGGTCGGCGCCGCCATTGAGGCTGGCAACGACAAGGGCTTCGGCGGTCATCTCCAGTTGATGGTTGGTTTCGATGCTGACGGCATGGTCACCGGCTATCAGATTCTTGAGACTCATGAGACTCCCGGTCTGGGAGCCAAGGCTGATGCCTGGTTCCAGAAAGACGGCAAGGGTAGTGTTATCGGTCGCAAACCTGCCGATGGCGACATAAAAGTGAAGAAGGACGGTGGCGACGTGGACGCCATCACGGGCTCCACCATCACCTCGCGCGCTTTCCTGAGCATCGTCAACGATGCCGCTAAGACTTTTTCCAATATCAACCGCTAAAACTGTACGATCATGAACGCAAAAGATATTATCAAAAACGGTCTTATCAAAGAGAACCCCACTTGGGTGCTCATTCTGGGCATGTGCCCCACGCTGGCCACCACCACGTCGGCTGTTAACGGCTTGAGCATGGGTTTGGCAACGACCTTCGTGCTGCTGATGTCCAACATCGTTATTTCGCTTCTGAAGAGTGTCATTCCCGACAAGGTGCGCATCCCGGCCTTTATCGTTATCATTGCCTCGTTTGTCACTGTGGTCGAAATGGTGATGAAGGCTTACCTGCCTGGCCTCTACGACAGTTTGGGCCTGTTTATCTCGCTCATCGTTGTGAACTGCATTGTGCTGGGACGTGCCGAGGCTTTCGCTTCCAAGAACGGCGTCGGTCACTCGGCCCTCGACGGTCTCTTCATGGGCCTTGGTTTCACCTGGGCACTGACGCTGCTCGGCATCGTGCGCGAACTGCTCGGTACGGGTTGCTTCTTTGGCCATAGTCTCATCGGTGGCGCCGACGGCATGCTGATGATGATTCTGCCTCCGGGAGGATTCTTGGCACTGGGCTTTTTGATGGCGTTTATCAATAAATTGCGCCGCAGAAATGTTAAAAATTCATAACAAATGTTAAAAGTGTGAGCCAAAAATGGCACCTCGCAGTCTTTATAGTAGAAGGAAAAAAAATGTTGAATTTAAAAATGGAGGACAAATGATGAAAAAGATAGCACTGATAGCAGCCATGTTATTCATGGTTTTGAGCGCTAAAGCACAAGACTGCGACGCACTTGTGTTGCCGTATTTCGGCAACGACGTTGCGCGTATGGAGCACTACAAGTCCGTGGCGCCCCATAAGTTCGAAATGCGGTGTGCCATTGCCAGGGCGGCTTTCTATGAGTCGGATACCGTTCCTGCGGGTGCCGATGTGTTCCAGATTACCGAGGTCAAGCATGCTTTGACGGGCAATGCCCTGACGAGCGACTATGTGGTAGACCTCGGTACGCTGAGTTATTATGCGTATAACTTCAGGGAGTTCCAGTACAGGTACCCTCACGGTGACAAGACCTTGTGTTTTGCAACGCCCCATTCCACGCATCCGTATCTTGTATTGCGTTCAACGGACGACATGGACTCAATTGCAGTTATGGAGATCTATAATAATGAATCAAATCGATAGGCTATGAAAAAGATATTCCTTATTTTGATGTTTGCAACGCTGTCATTGGCATCCGCAAATGCCCAGATGACTGTTGTCAATTTGGATAACGCGTCGCATGGTCAAACGATTGCTTTTGATACTGCCAATGCAGTAACGGTTCTTGACAATGGTGGTGAAGGACGCTATACCCAAGGCGATCATTATCTCACCCTTACCTCCTCGTGTGGTTCATACCGCTTTTTCCTCAAGCTGTCGGAATTGGACATCGATTGCCATGACACGCTGTTCATTTATGACGGCCCGTCAACGTCCAGCCCTATTCGTGCTAAAATCAACAACTGCACGGGACATTACGAAGGACAGGAAATCTATGTGTCGCCTACCAATACGTCGGGAACGCTCACCATCCGATTCGTTTGCGCCAGCAATGCATCGCAGGGAGGAACAGGTTTCTCGCTGAGTGGTAACTGCGGTACCCCTTGTGAAAAAGTGGAGCCGGTGATTGAAACCGCATTCTATCGTACGCGCAACGGGCAGATTTATGACACTGCCAATATCCGCAATGTGCCAGTTTATGATACCACATGGAACATTAACTCCAATGGCGACACCCTGGGGGTGTCTTATGTTGACACCAACTTCTTTGTCGGGGCCCACCTCTGTGTAGGCGATGGGGTTATTTTCCGTGGCCATGGTGTGTATAGTTTTGAGCATGGCTATTATACCCCTTCCGACGCCACAACAATGTTCGTATGGGACATGGCTAACGAAGGAGATACCCTGAAGGGCATGGGTATGACGGAAATAAACTATGCCGACTACCAGAAGACAGGATGCTATGACATGGTGCTTACCCTTACCGATGCCTATGGTTGCAAATCGCAGACCTACTCTTCGGTCAGGGTGCGTACCTCGGTCAACCCTATTAAGACTATTTTTACCTTGGCCGATATATGCAATAATACTTCCCTGGCGGTAAATATGGGTTATAGCGGTGAAAATGCCACGCTGACGCTTAGGGAGGTGGAATCGAACGAAACGGTTTCGAAAATCAATGAAATTCGTACGTTCCTGCCTGATGGCTGCCCTCCGGGATGGTATGAGGCTCCTGTTACTTTCACGGAATTCCCTGCCAGCAAAAAAATCACGCGTGCAGGCGATGTGTGTTCCATTTGTCTGAATATGGAGCATTCCTATATTGGTGACGTCACGGTGTCTATCATTTGTCCTACCGGCCAGCAGGCATTCCTGTGGTATGGTATCAGGGATACGGATCCACGTGATGCAAATGAGCCCGGTGGTGCCGGTCATGGAGGAGGTGGAACCCATCTTGGTTATGCCGTAGACAATGGTTCTTCTGACAATGGTTGTGACACATTGCGTAATCCTTTCGGCATGGGATTGGACTATTGCTTCTCGCGCAATGGAGATTATGTCCTGGTGACCGGAGAACGTGCTGATGCAGTTGTCGGTCGTCCGATTCGCACTGGAACGAACAACCCCTATATCACCGCAGGCAATTGTTTTACGGACCAGTATTCAAATGTTGTTGTGGGGCCGGAGCCTGCCTATTTCCAGGTGGGTGGTGGCCAGACGTATACTGTGAGCGGCACAACGAAGCATCCTAGCAACCATGCCGACAAACTTGATTACTATATTCCATATACCGATTTCAGCGAGCTGATTGGATGCCCGTTGAATGGAACATGGAAAATCAGGGTTCATGACAAATTCTCCATTGATAATGGCTGGATTTTCAATTGGTCCATGGATATCTGTGGTGTTACACAGGATGAGGACTGCAAGTATACTGTCGGCATCGACTCTTTGGTGTGGGTTCCTAATCCTGCTCCTCAGTATCATGATTTCGACCTTGGCCACTATCGTGGACTTGTGGTGAAAAGAGAGACTCCTGTGGTGTCCTATATCTCTTCTCCCGATACCGCGGGAACATTCCCCATAGATGTCCATGTCTATGATGAATTCGGCTGTGTGTGGGATACCAACACCCGCATCACGTCCTACTGGACGCCCGAACCCCGCCTGGGTAACGACACGGCTGTATGTGGTGTCGACCATGTCACCCTCGATGCTACTGACCGTCATACTGAAACGCAGAACTATTTCTACACTTGGTCTCCTTTTGGCGAAAACACACCGATGATAGATTCTCATGACGATGTTCATGGCGATATAATCTATGTGGCCAATGTGGAAAACAAGATTATGGAGGATGGAACGCTGCAACACTCGTGTTCCAATCGAGACACTATTGTGGTTTCGGTCCGCAAACAGCCTTTGCCCAACTTCTCTCCCGTGCCATTCTCGTTTGAGGGCTGCGATCCTATGACAATCACATTTGAGAACCAGAGCGTCGATGCAGCGCGCCATTTGTGGGTCTTTGGCGACGGCGTGACGTCCGAGCTGGAGAGCCCGACCCATACCTATGCCGAGGGTACCTACACTTTGAAATACTATGCCATGTCTGATGAGGGGTGTATAGACTCCATCATATCCGAGGGAGGTATAGCGGTTTATCCCAAACCGAAAGCCTCTTTCACATGGAATCCCGTCTATCCGTCGGTACTCAACCCCATTGTTACTTACAACAACACGACAACTCCTCAAACCCCCAGTACTGAATATTACTGGCAGATGCAGTATGACCGCGACAATCCGCTCTCTTTCCAGACGCTCACCACTCATAACGCCACCTTCGACTACTCTCAGTATAACGAGAATGTTTCGGGCAACTACAATGTTCGCCTGGTGGCACGCACGAGGAATCATGCTCCCTCGGGAAATGTTATTTTGTGTGCCGACACCGCTGCAAATAATGTCCTTGTCATCAATGATTTCCTGCAATTCCCGAATGTTGTGACACCCAATGGCGATGGCATCAATGATGTCTTCTTCATCCAGAATCTTGTTGAAGGATTGGCCTATCCCATCAACTCTCTCGATGTCTACAACCAGTGGGGTGCACGGGTGTTCCATAGAGAGAATATATCCAGTGAGTCAGACTTCTGGGATCCCGCCGACCTGCCCGATGGTACTTACTTCTATCGCTTCTCCGCGCGTGGGTACAACGGAAACATCGAGCATAACGGCGCTGTTGAAGTGATACACTAACCCCTTTGTAATTCAACATTTAAAGCATCATTCTACGGAATGGTGCTTTTTTTATTATATATGTCGAAAAAAAATCGTATCTTTGCACCCCGAATTTGATGATAGACCAAGAGACCATACAACGCATTATGGACGCCTCCCGCATAGAGGAGGTGATAGGGGATTTTGTATCGCTCAAGAAACGGGGCGCCAACCATATCGGCTGTTGCCCGTTTCACAACGAGAAGACCCCCTCGTTCTATGTTTCGCCCTCCAAAGGCATCTTCAAGTGCTTTGGTTGCGGCGAAGCCGGCGATGTTGTGGCGTTCCTGAAAAAACACGAGCATTTCACCTATCCTGAAGCGCTGCGCTATCTGGCACAGAAGTACAATATTGAAATACACGAGGAGGAGCAGTCCGAAGAGCAGAAGGAACGACAGAATGAGCGCGATGCACTCTTTCATGTATCCGAGTTTGCACAGAAATATTTTGCCGACCTGCTCTACAACGATGAAATGGGCCGTGCGGTGGGTCTCAGCTATTTCCATTCGCGAGGCCTTAGCGACGAGGTTATCAAAAACTTCGGTCTGGGCTATTGTCTCGACGAATGGAGTGCTTTTACCGACCATGCTCGCCGCAGTGGATATAGTGATGCTGTCCTCGAAAAGACGGGCCTCACCATCTTCAAGGAGGATACACACAAGAGTTATGACCGTTTCCGGGGGCGCGTCATGTTCCCAATCTATAGCATCTCCGGACGTGTGCTTGGCTTTTCTGGACGTGTGCTGAGCAAGGAAAAACAGGCAGCCAAATATGTCAATTCTCCCGATAGCGACATCTACAACAAAAGCCGCACCCTTTATGGGCTCTATCAGGCCCGTTCGGCCATATCCAAGGCCAACAAGTGCTTCCTTGTAGAGGGCAATATCGACGTTATATCGATGCACCAGTCGGGTGTCGAGAACACCGTGGCCTCCTGCGGTACCTCTCTCACCACCGAGCAGATACGGCTCATCAAGCGTTATACCCCCAATGTGACGGTCCTCTATGACGGCGACTCCGCAGGCATCAAAGCTGCACTTCGCGCCGTCAACCTCCTTTTTGCCGAGGGGATGCATGTCCGTTGTGTCCTTTTCCCCGACGGTGAAGACCCCGACAGCTATGCGCAGAAGTACGGCTCGACACAGCTGCAGGATTATCTGGCCACCCACGAGGACAACTTCGTTATGTTCAAGACTCGTGTCCTTCTCGACGGTGTCAAGAACGACCCTATCCGCAAGGCTGAACTCGTCAAAGAGACGGTCAACACCATTGCCCTGGTCCCTGATCTGTTGGAGCGCACCGAGTATATATCCCAGTGTGCCCATCTGCTCGAAGTGCCCGAGGAGGTCCTCGCCAGCGAGCTGGCCAAGGCCATTAACCAAAACAGGCTCAAAGCCATCGAAGAGCGGAATGGCCAGACTGCTTCTGCCGACCACGCAGCGCAGACAAGCCCCGTCGAACAGCCGGAGCAGAATGCAGAGCCGGAGCATCCAGCCCAGACTGCTCCTTCAACGTCGCCGCTCCAGCCACAGACCCCTCCGGCCGAGCGTCACCTCATCCAGATTCTTCTCAACTATGGTGACCATGAGTTCTCCATGCCCGTCCAGGCTGACGATGGTACCACTCAGGAGGTCACCAGCTCTGTGGCCCAAATCATCGTCGACGACCTACAGGCCGACGAGCTCTCTTTCAGCGACCCCCTGTGCCAAAAAATCTACTCCTATTTTTGCGATACCCTTTCCCGGGGCGAGGCTCCCGATGCGTCGCACTTTATTTCGGCCGACGATGAAACGCTGCGCTCTTTCGCCATATCGCTTATGCTCGAAACCTTCCGCATCAGCGACACCTGGCGGGCCAAGCAGATTTATGTGCCCTCCATCGAGGACAACCTCCTGTCCGACCTGCAGGAGACCCTGCTCTCTTTCAAGATGGGGTGCGTCAATGCTCGCATCGCCGACAATGCCCGTCGTTTCCGCGACGTCAAGGATGATGACGACATGTTCCGCCTCCTTGCCGAGAAGAAGCAACTCATCGAGCTCCGCAACAGGATCGGTTTGGCCCTGCACCGTGTAATTGACTAATTAAAAAAAACGATATACTTTGGATATACAGACTCTTAAACAGCGCTACGATATCATAGGCAACGACCCCAAGCTCCTCATGGCCCTCAACAAGGCCATCCAGGTGGCACCCACCAACCTCTCCATCCTCATCACCGGCGAGAGCGGTGTGGGCAAGGACGTCTTTTCCCGCATCATACATGAAAACAGCTCGCGCAAGCATGTGCGCCAGGGTAGGGGGCTCATCTCCGTCAACTGTGGCGCCATCCCCGAGGGCACCATCGAAAGCGAACTCTTCGGACACGTCAAAGGAGCCTTTACAGGAGCCGACCGCTCGCGCAAGGGCTATTTCGAAGAGGCTGACGGTGGCACTATCTTCCTTGACGAGATTGGCGAGCTGCCCCTGGCCATGCAGGTCAAGCTGCTCCGCGTGCTCGAGAATGGCGAAATCATACCCGTCGGCAGCTCCACGGCCCTGAAAATCGACGTCCGTGTCGTCGCCGCCACCAATGTCGACATTGTCAAAGCCGTGCGCGAAGGCCGTTTCCGCGAGGACCTCTACTATCGCCTCAACCAGCTCTCCATCTACCTGCCGCCCTTGCGCGAACGCAAGGATGACATCCCGCTGCTGTTCCGTAAATTCTCCTCCGATGTTGCCGAGAAGTACCACATGCCTCCCATCGTCCTCACCGAGGACGCCCGCACCATGCTCATGAACTACCCCTGGTACGGCAATGTGCGCGAGCTGAAGAACATCACCGAGCAGATTGCCGTCGTCGAGACCGAGCGCAGCATCACCCCCGACATCCTGCAGAACTACCTCTCCTACATCCCTACCGAGCGTATGCCCGCCATCGTTCCCGAGGCTGCCACCCCTGCCGCTGCCAGTCAGATCACCGACCGCGAACTCCTCCTCAAGGCCCTCTCCATGGGGCAGATGATCAACGAGCTCCGTGGCGAAATCAATGACCTGCGCCAGATGGTTTCCCAGCTGGCCTCCAACCGGCCCATGTCGCTGGGCAACCCTTCCCCCCAGATTCTGGGCCATCCCGCCGCGCAACCGCTCCCCCAGGAGGACGAGTTCCTCACGCCCGAAATCATCGAGGACGATGCCATCAGCCTCGAGGACCGCGAGCGCCGCGCCATCCTGCGCGCCCTCGAGCACAGCCAGGGCAACCGTAAGCAGGCTGCTGCCGACCTCCACATCTCCGAGCGTACGCTCTACCGTAAGTTGAAAGAATATAACATCAGCGATTAGCCCACCCAATACTCATTGCCCATGAACACCAACGACATACGCATCTCGCTTCCTGCCTCCAAGAGCATGAGCAACCGCTGGCTGATGATTAACCACCTCACTGGCGGCCACTTCCGCATCAGCAAACCTTCCACCTCGGGCGACACGCGCCTGTTGCGCCGCCTGTTGGGGCAGATTGAAAGCGGCGGCGGCTCCGAGGTATACTACTGCTCCAATGCGGGCTCCGTGGCCCGCTTCCTCATGCCCTTGCTGGCCATCACCCCCGGCCATCATACCCTTACCGGCGACGACCGCCTCTGCCAGCGGCCCATGGCGCCGCTGATCGATGCCCTGCGCCAGATGGGCCTCCGCATCGAGTGCACGGAGAAGGATGGCTTCCTGCCGGTACATATCCAGGGCGGTGTGCCCACCCGCCGCACGGTCTCTGTCGACCCGCTGCTCAGCAGCCAGTTCGTCAGCGCCTTGTTGCTCATAGCCCCGCGCCTGCCCGAGGGCATCTCCCTCACCATGACTCAGCGGCCCACCTCGCGGCCCTACATCGAGATGACCTGCGACGCCCTGCGCCAGGCCGGCATCGAGGTCCGCCGCTCCTCCAACGGGCGCACCTACTATGTGCAGCCGTTCGTGGGAAAGCCCAAGGCAGCCACCATTTCTGTTGAGCGCGACTGGTCCTCGGCTTCCTATTTCTATACCATGGCCCTCCTGCGCCCCGACCTGCGCATCCGACTGCTGGGGCTCCAGCTGGACTCCTGCCAGGGCGACAGCGCCACCGACACCTTCTTCCGCATGCTTGGTGTGCAGTCTACCGAAGTCCGCTCGCCCTATCGCTCTGCCGCCCGCTCCATCACCATCCAGGGCCCCCAGCCCGGCGTGCGCCCGCTGCAGCAGAAGGTTCAGTTCAATTGCATCGACTGTCCCGACCTCGTGCCCACCTTCGCCGTGGCCGCTGCTGCCGCCGGCGTCAAGACCACCCTCAAGGGCGTCAGCAACATCGCCCTCAAGGAGAGCGACCGCATGCAGGCCATCTCGGAGGAGCTGCAGCGCATGGGCGGCAAGGTCACCTGCTCGGCCGAGGAGATGGTCATCCTCCCCTCCGAGCTCCATCCTGTCGAACCCGTGCGCACCTGGAACGACCATCGCATCGCCATGGCTTTCGCTCCGCTCCGCCTCCGCTTCCCCGACCTTGAAATCGAGGCCCCCGAAGTGGTCGACAAATCGTTTCCGGAGTTCTGGGAGCAATTCGACCTGGTGCTTCAAAACAAAATCTAAGACGCTTCGGCACGGCACCATGGCAAAGACCCTCCTCGTAGTCACAGGGCCCACGGCCTCGGGCAAGACCGCCTACGCCATACGTCTGGCCCGCGAGCTGGGCACCGAAATCCTCTCCTGCGACTCGCGTCAGTTCTACAGCGAGCTGCGCATCGGCGTGGCGCGCCCCTCCGACGACGAACTCGCCGCCGCGCCCCACCATTTCATTGCCTGCCGCTCGGTTACGGAGCCGTACAACATCTCCGACTACGAGCGCGACGCCCTCGCACTCCTCGACCGTCTTTTCCTCCACCATGACGTCGTCATCGCCGTCGGCGGCAGCGGTCTCTACGTCGACGCCCTGCGCCTCGGCGTCTCCTCCATGCCCGACCCCACGCCCGACCTCCGCGCCCATCTCCAACAGATGCCCCTCGAGGAAAAACGCGCACGGCTGCAGCTCCTCGACCCCGACTACTACGCCCGCGTCGACCTCCGCAACCCCGTGCGTCTCCAGCGCGCCCTCGAGGTATGCCTCATGACCGGACGCCCCTACAGCCAGGTACTTGCCGAGCAGCAACCCCAGCCGCGGCCCTTCCGGGTCGAGGTGCGGGTGGTCGGCACCCCGTGGTCGCCCTTCCTGCCCATGGATGCCGACGTGCTGCGCCAGCGCATCGACCGCCGTGTGGACCAGATGGTCGCCGACGGCCTCCTCGACGAGGTCCGCACCCTCGTCCCTTACCGCCACCTCTCCACCCTCCGCACCGTCGGCTACCGCGAACTCTTCCCCGTCCTCGACGGTGCCGACACCCTACTTTCCGCCATCCAAAGTGTCAAACTCAACACCTGGCACTACGCCCGCAAACAGCTCACCTGGATGCGCCGTTATCAATAAATATTTGTTGTTTTACGATATGACTTAGTTCGCTGATAACTTGCTAAAAATCAGCACACTTGTCGTATCATCTTCTTCCCATCTTCTTCCCACGGTCTTCCCCTCTTTTTACCCTCCTCTTTTTGGGAAGAAGATGGTATGAAAATGGCCGCTTTTTGACTGCCGGCATCCGCGTTGCCAAGTCGACTTGTGTCGCGTCTCCACCGAGGGTCGGCAATTGAAAAAAATGGTTGCAATATTGAAAATATTTTGTATCTTTGCCGAGCAAAAGAAGAAAGCCTGCCATGCGTTAATCCTTTAGAAATCATAGATTTTGCTACTTTTAAACCTGCTCTGCCGGACTTGGGGAAAGTCCGGGGCAAGGGTATACTGCACCCTTATGCAGCGAGTTGTTTGACCATTTAAAAGAAAAAAATCTATGAAGAAAAAAGACAATCGTATCCGCCTCAACAAGCGTATGGTGGCCTGGAGCAATGGCGAACGCACCAATGTCATTCCCAGTGTCTGGCGCGAGGTGGACGACTGCGGAAGCATCCTCAAGTCTTATTATGCCGGCCTCCGCGAGGGCGACGAATTTCTGTATGGCTCCTGCGCCATGGTGCGCGAGGAGTGCCGTTGCCGCGAGTGCGAGGCCGACCGCCTGTGGGAGCGGGGCCGGCACCTCGACGCGCTGACCCTCATGCTGAGGGCCGCCGCCATGGTGCTGCCCGACGAGGCAGCGGGCTGCGAGTTTGAGGACGCGCAGTGGCTCGACCCCGACGAGACCCTCTTCTGGCACCCCAACGTCCGCGAGCATCTGCGCCTGATGCGCCGCTGCGAGGACTTCTGCCGCCGCGAGCCCCGCCTCCGCCCCCTCCTTGACGCCAGCCGCGACTATCGCAACTACCGCCGCTACCTCCAGACCCTCGGCCGCTGGGTGCACGAGTGAAATTAAAGCATCCGGCAAGGGAGAAAGAACTAGGCTGTGGGCCAACACCCCGGTGCCTAATCTGTAGGAGCCTCAAAGAGGCTCAATTTTAATAACCCCACACGAGAAGGGGAAGAACCCTTCCGTGTGGGGTGAAAACCACACCTTAATCTTGTGTCTCGAAGAGACGCTACTTTGGAGTTGGGTAGCGTCTCTTCGAGACGCGATAATGAATGTATGTGACGTTGTCCCCAGACTGCGCTCCGCTTGTCTGGGGTTATTGAAATGGAGCCTCTTTGAGGCTCTTTCCGTTTCGTTAAAATGTCAAATGCTGGCGAGTTGTCCCCAGCTGTAGTAAAATATTTTTTGCCATATGGAATAATCTTCGTATCTTTGCACTTGCTTTCGAGAGCGAAAGTGTAAGCAAGAAAAGCTTTGCAACACTGTCCTATTATCGAAATCGGCAAAATTTCATGAGGAAGGACCGAGCATTTATGCTTTCGCTTGTATGTGTATGCTATTTGTTTCAGCATACCTGTCAGGCGTGAGATATGTTCCCCAATCCCCGTTTCCTCAATGGTGTTTGCCGATACCAGATAATGACGGACATGAGCACATAACCTCATGCCTTTTCTTATTGGTATAAGTAGAACATTCCGTTGGAGGGTCGGAGTAAGAAAAACACAAAAACACTATGACAAAACAAGATGTTGAGAGATTACTTGAGTATGTTGACAACCGTTACCCTGACGCATTTGCACTCGTTGCTCAACGAGTCAGAAAAGTTCGAAATTGTGTGTTGGAAAATGACATTGACACAGTTATTAATTTTGAAAACAGTGGCTTTATAACAAGTTGTGGCGCCGTAATTAAGGTTTATTCTTCAGACGACGATTATATCTCTATGGGAATACATCAGTTAAAGTTGGGAGACTATCGTGTTAGGGCATCTGCAAATGGTTATGACTATGAGTGTTTTTTCGATAGAAGTACTCATGAATTTTTCCGTGGAGAAATAAAAGAGAATGGTCACACTCGACTATCGTGCGGTGCAAACGATGGAGTGGATGGAAATGATTGGTATATCCAAAAATGGGATAGGTATGGCAATCAGGAAATAGATGTGGATGGGTTGACTAAAATCAGATTTTGGAACACAAAAATAAACCTTTGATTTTTTTATTATGGGAACAATAATTACTTTCGTCGTAATAGGCATTGTCCTCAATATTTTGAGGAGCAAATGGGTCTGGGTCGATTACATTTTTTATATTTTGTTTTTTATCGGGATAATTGGGACGTGGAAATCAGAGGGTTTCTTTGCTGCCTTTGTTTTTATTATTATCATGAGTATTCTTTGGATGATTGCTCGTGGGTTCAGTACCAAAGTAAACCTCAAGGGCAAGGAATTCGATATTGAATGTGAAGAATGCGGTTACAATCAGACGGAAATTATCTCTACAACGGAAAAAGCGAATGGAGATGTTGATGTTCTTTACCATTGTCCGCGATGTGGCACAGATAGAGTATGGGTTTTTGGAAGGAGAAGATAGACCGTGGGCGGAATCCGAAAAGCCTGCAACAGAGCAGGGGAAAAAATAATTTACGATGAAAACAGTAATGGACATCATTTTATCCATAAACATAAAGATTTTAGGTTTAGAACTGACAGATTTTTTTGGTCTGCTATTGGCTCTTGTACTACCTTTTATTGCGATAGTGATTGTGTACTATGCGAGTTTGTTTAAAGTGGGTAGAATATTGCTAGGAATTGGCGTAGGAGTCTGGGTCTGGGTATGTCATGGTTTTGGATGGGGAATTGTTGCAGGTCTTTTATCAGTCGGCCTAGCTCGTGTTATCGCATTCGGCAGGGCCGGGAAATAAGCTATGGGCGATATCCGAAAAGCCTGTAATAGAGTAGGAAATAACCATAAATGCCTATACGAATTGCTTCATTAATAAGTTCTGTTATGAAAGATATTTCCATCAAGAAAGATGTTCGGACCAACCATATCTGTTCGTTAATGTTGACCCATACGTGCAACCTTAACTGTGTTTATTGTTTTGAGAAGTTCAAGTCGGACAGACAAATGTCTTTTGGTACGGCACGGCAGATACTTGAGAAAGAATACACCGATTACCAAAGCAGTATGGCTCCCGACAAACGCATGAATGTAGACTTCATGGGAGGGGAACCC
The DNA here is from genome assembly GCA_937884485.1 of uncultured Bacteroidales bacterium. Taxonomy (GTDB): domain Bacteria; phylum Bacteroidota; class Bacteroidia; order Bacteroidales; family P3; genus Colimorpha. Next base: position 6,803 of record CALGCG010000094.1, on the reverse strand, counting down.
CTAATAAACTTTGACCTAATTAAACAGATATACGAATGGACAATCTCCCAGCATTTGCCTTTTGAAGTCATTTTCTCTGTGACAACCAATGGTACTCTATTGGATAATGAAAAGAGATTGTGGTTTGCTGCGCATGCTGATCATTTTAGATTGGTGATGTCTGTCGATGGCAGCGAGTTTTGTCAGACAACAAATCGTGGAGTATCTGTTGATATGCTACCGTTAGAGTTTGTCCGAGAGACATGGCCATCATCTTATTTCAAGCAAACACTTACTCACGATACACTTCCTTACTATGCCAATGGTGTGATTGCACTGACAGAAAGAGGATTTCGGGTTGCCTCATCTTTGGCACAAGGACACACATGGAAAGATGGTGACGATGAGATTTATAGAAATCAATTGCGGCTGCTGGGGCAATATTATATTGAACATCAAGAAATCCTGCCACAGACTCCATTCGACAATCTGTATGGTCAACTGCTTGACGAGAACCTATCCCGTCCTCCGAGAAAAATCTGTGGGAGTGGTACATCTATTCATTTTTATGACGTTGACGGAACATTGTATCCATGCCATTTGTTTTTGCCCATGGTGCACGGGAAGAAGAGTGTTTTGGATGATATCCGGAGAATTGATTTTAATGATGACAAGAAGTTTGTGGATGGCAAATGCTTAACGTGCCCGTTATTGAGAGTTTGCAATACATGTTATGGATTCAACTACATTAATCGTGGGGATGTTGCAATGCGTGATCTGGGGATGTGTCATCTCTATCTTGCCGAAGCACAAGAAGTATCCGCCTTTCAAATTCGTTATATAACATCGCTGCAACGGAATGCGACAGACTACGAGCTATTGCTTCTCCAATCAGCAATGCGCTGCTATGAGATGGTTAGGGATATATCATTATAAAGATAGGTAGAAGCCGAAAAACCTTCAACGAGTAGGCGAAACTGAAAGAATTTTTTCATTATGGAAAAGAATCTAAAAAAAGCACAGGAGATGCTTGCACAAAATGCATCGGCGGTTGCTGCTATGTCAGCCCGTATTTCGACCATCGGTTGCTCGATGTGTGCAAACTGTTCCGGCATTGTTGGCGGCTGATAAGTCGACCTCAATGTTGAAAAGGATGCCGACAAGCATCCTTTTTCTATTATAAAACACGCGAGATATGCATATCATCCTGCCACACTATCGGCGATGAAATGAGCTTATAATATATGGACGGCACTTGGATGGTGACAATGTTTGAACAAAGGATGAATAATAGAAGTATTGCGCCTAAAAACTCTGGCAGCCTGCACCAGACGGGAACCGCCTCTATCTTCTCGCCGACGATGTCGAGGGTTCTCTCATTGTCGTGGCTGGTGACGAGCATCCGGTTGAGACCATGTGCTTTCTTCGGTTTTATAATTGCACTGACCTCCCGACGCATGGTGTGTTTTGTCATACAGATTATAGCATATCCTCGTCTGGAATATAGAAGTCCACCTCTACATTCTTGTTATAGTAATACAGATTGTCGCCATAACGCTTGTTGAGCGCCACTGCCATCATATTCTCCAGCAGTGAAGTCTCGGGGTCTATCAAAAAAAAGGTTAAGCAATCCATTGTTGGCGAAATGTTTTTTTGACAGTCTTTTTCTCGACAAACTTGGTGGCGAAGTCGTCCACAGAGAAGAGCATACTTTCTTTTCGGCGGAGATAACGGGTTCGGATTTGGTTTGAGAAAGAATAACTAATATACCTTTTAGGATTATAGTATAACATATAGAAAGAGAGGCTTGCATAGTGCCAAGCCCCTCTTTTTTATTGTTACTTATGTGGGCCATCAATATTTGTAGAAGCCTTCGCCGGTCTTGCGGCCGAGGAGGCCGGCGCGGACCATTTTGCGCAGCAGGGGGTGGGGACGATACTTGGGATCGCCGAACTCTTTGTAGAGCACCTCCATGATGGCCAGGTTGACATCGTTGCCGATGAGGTCGGCCAGGGCCAGGGGGCCCATGGGGTGGTTGGCACCGAGCATCATGCACTTGTCGATGTCCTCGGCGCTGGCAATACCGTCGGCCAGGATGCCGACAGCCTCGTTGATCATGGGGATGAGGATGCGGTTGACCACGAAGCCGGGGGCTTCCTTCACTTCGACGGGCTGCTTGCCGATTTCGGTGGCGAGGTCGATGACGCACTTCACGACGGCGTCGCTGGTGAGCTGGCCGCGGATGACCTCGACGAGGGCCATGCGGTCGGCGGGGTTGAAGAAGTGCATGCCGATGAACTGGGCCGGACGCTTGGTGCAGGCGGCAATCTCGGTAATGCTCAGCGAGGAGCTGTTGGTGGCGAAGATGGTCTCGGGCTTGCAGATGGTGTCGAGCTCGGTGAAGACATCCTTCTTGAGTTGCATCTCCTCCACGGCGGCCTCGATGACGAGGTCGGCGTCGGCGAAGGTGGCGTAGTCGGTGGTGGTGGTGATGTTGGCGAGCAGGGCGTCGACGGCCTCCTGGGTCATCTTGCCTTTCTCAACGAGTTTGCCGTAGCCTTTGGCGATGGAGGCCATGGCCTTGTCGAGGCTGGCCTGGGTGCGGCTCTTCATGGTGACGGGCATCTTGGTGGCGAAGGCTTTGACAATGCCTTTGGCCATGGTGCCGGTTCCGATAACACAAATCTTCATAATGGTATAAAAATTAATAGTTAATAATTAATAATTGCTTTGTCGTGTGGCGCGGCCTTTAGGCTGCGCATTATTTGCCCTGGAATTCGCATTTGCCCTTGGTGAGGAAGGCCTGCATGCCGTTCTTCTGGTCCTCGGTGCTGAAGCACATGCCGAAGGCTTGGCTCTCGAAGGCGATGGCCTCCTCGGCGTCCATGTCCCACTCGGTGTTGATGCACAGCTTGGCGGCGCTGACGGCCAGGGGGGCGTTGGCGCAGATCTGGTTGGCCAGCTCCATGGCGCGGTCCATCAGCTCGGCCTGCGGCACCACGGCGTTGACCAGGCCTATGCGCAGGGCCTCGTCGGCCTTGATGGCTTTGCCGGTGTAGATGAGCTGCTTGGCCATGCCCATGCCCACGAGGCGGGCCAGGCGCACGGTGCCGCTGAAGCCGGGGATGATGCCCAGGCCGACTTCGGGCTGGCCGAAGCGGGCGTTGTCGGAGCAGAGGCGTATGTCGCAGGCCATGGCCAGCTCGCAGCCTCCGCCGAGGGCGAAGCCGTTGACGGCAGCGATGACGGGGCAGGGGAGGGTCTCCAGTTTGCGGAACACTTCGGCGCCACGGCGGCCGAAGGTTTTGCCCTGCTCGGGGCCCAGGGGGGCCATTTCGCTGATGTCGGCACCTGCCACGAAACTCTTCTCGCCGTCGCCGGTGACGATGAGGCAGCGGTATTTCTGCGTGTCGAATTCCTCCAGGTAGTCGTCGATTTCGCCAAGGATGGCGCTGTTGAGGGCGTTCAGGCTTTTGGGGGCGCTGATGGTCATGATGGCCACTTGGCCTCGTTCTTCTATTTTAAGATGTTCGTACATGTTTTATCGTTGATATGTTTCTTGTTTTTGAGACTGCAAAAATACGAAATAATATTCATACTGCCAAATATTATTTTTCTACGGGTGATAGACCGAGTCCAGAAGCCATGGAGAGCATCATTTGCCAGGCTGCGTCGCGCTCGTTGGGTATCTTGCCGTCGAGGATGGCGTCTTTGATGGCGTCTTTGATGATGCCTATTTCGTGGCAGGGGCCTATGCCGAAGGTGCGCATGATGTCGTCGCCGCTCACTGGGGGCTGGAAATTGCGTATGCGGTCGCGTTCCTCCAGCTCTACCAGCTTCTGCTTCACCAGCTCGAAGTTTTTGCGGTGCTTGCGCTGTTTCTCTTCGTTGCGGGTGGTGATGTCGGCGTTGCAGAGGAGCATGAGGTCGTCGATGTCGTCGCCGGCCTCGAAGAGGAGGCGTCGCACCGCGCTGTCGGTCACCACGTCCTCGGCCAGGATGATGGGGCGCATGTGGAGCATGACGAGTTTCTCCACATAGCGTTCCTCCTCGCCCAGGGGCAGACGCAGGCGCTTGAAGATGCGCTTGACCATGTGCGCCCCGCGGGCCTCGTGGCCGTGGAATGTCCATCCCTGTTTCGGGTCGTAGCGTTTGACACCGGGTTTGCCCACGTCGTGCAGCAGGGCGGCCCAGCGTAGCCAAAGAGGAGCGCCGGCATCCTGCCGGCCTTGTGTGTCTTTTTCGCTATCCACTACATTATCCAGCACCTGCATGGTGTGGAAGAAGATGTCCTTGTGGCCGCGTCCGTCGACGGTCTCGATACCCTGCAGGGCTGCTATTTCGGGCAGTATGAGTTTCATCAGGCCGCTCTTCTGCATCAGCTTCAGGCCCAGCGAGGGGTTGGGCGATGCCATGATTTTGTTCAGCTCCACCGTGATGCGTTCGGCAGAGACTATCTCGATGCGTTGGGCGTTGCGTGTGATGGCGTCGAAGATGTCGTCGGCGATGCGGAATCCCAGCTGGCTGGCGAAGCGTATGGCGCGCATCATGCGCAGCGGGTCGTCGCTGAAGGTGATGTCGGGGTCCAGCGGGGTGCGCAGGATGCCGTCGTTCATGTCTTTGATGCCACCGAAGGGGTCCATCAGCTCGCCGTAGCGGTCGGCGTTGAGGCAGACGGCGAGGGCGTTGACGGTGAAGTCGCGACGGCACTGGTCGTCCTGAAGGGTGCCGTTTTCGACGATGGGTTTGCGGCTGTCGTGGCTATAGCTTTCTTTGCGTGCGCCGACGAACTCCAGCTCGTACTCGCGGTTCTCGGTGTCGTGTCCATGACCGTGGCTGTAGCGGAAGCTGGCGGTGCCGAAATTCTTAAAGACGGAGACCTTGCTGCCGCCGAGGGCTTCGGAGGATGCGCGGGCCAGCTCGATGCCAATGGTCGGGGTGTTGTCGTCCGAGGTGCTGCCGGCATCTCTGCGTACGCAGACCACATCGATATCGGTGCAGGGACGCTGAAGGAAGAAGTCGCGCACGACGCCTCCCACGGCGTAGGCGTCGATGCCCAGCCGGTCGGCGCATTGGCCAATGGTATGGTAGAGGTCTAATCCGAGGTCAATCATTCGAGGAGCGCGTATTTAGATGCTGCTTGGTGGTCAGAAGGTCTGTGTGGTCTCCAGGGTTCCGTCGGCGGCATAGATTTCCCACGTACCCGTGCGCTGGCCCTCGTGGTATTGTCCAATGTAGTAGGGCACTCCGCTTTCGCGGTAGACCTTGTATGGGCCTTCTTCTTTCCCGCCAACGAAAGTGCATTCTGTTTGCAGGGCTCCATTGGGGAAGTAGAACACCCAGCGCCCTTCGCGTTGTCCGTTTTTGATGGCTCCTTCGCTGCGCAGCTGCATGTTGGAATAAAACTGGCGCCACTGCTCGGTGTCACCTACGTGGAAGCATACGGTTGACGGGTGGCCGTCTTTGCCGAGCTCGACCACGCGCGTCGAGTCGCAGTTGTTTACCAGGGGCTTGCCTTCAATGTCGGTGAATTGCCACTGGGCATGCAGGCTGTCGGTGCCATTGTAGGTGCATGTGGCGACAACAGTGTTGTCCTCGGAGCGGAATTCACGTGTTGTGGTGTTGGTACAAGCGGCAAATGCGAATGCAGCGATGGTGATTATCAGATATTTCTTCATTTCTTGTTGGGTTTTTCAAATATGCAAATATACAAAAAAAAATTAAAAATATGCCCCTCCGTGATGGAGCGGCCCGAAGTGTTGTCTATTCTTTAGTTTGAAGAGAATGGTTTATTGCTCGGAATGCAGGTGGTCGTAGAGCACCTGGGCTTTGGCGGGGCCGATGGCGGCGCTGAGGTCGTCCAGGGTTTGGATTTGGATTTGCTTCACGCTGCCATAGCGCAGCAGGAGGTCGTGGGCGGTCTTGGGTCCGATGCCGGGAATGTCGGTGAGCGAGGTGCGGAAGGTGCCTTTGGAGCGTTTGTCCTTGTGGAAGGTGATGGCGAAGCGGTGCACTTCGTTCTGTATCTGCTCCAGCAGGTGGAACAAGGGGTCGGTGGGCTTGAGCTGTACGACTTTGATGGCGGCGTCCTCGTTGAACATCAGCAGTTGGTTGGTACGGTGGCGGTCGTCCTTGGCTAGGCCGGCAATAGGGATGGCAAGGTGGAGGCGGTCGACGATGACCTCGCGGGCTACATGCATCTGTCCCTCGCTGCCGTCGACAATGAGCAGGTCTGGCAGTTTGGCACCCTCGTCTTTCAGGCGCCGGTACCGACGCTCGATGACTTCAGCCATCGAGGCGTAGTCGTCGGGACCTTCGACGGTCTTGATGTTGAATTTGCGGTATTCGTTGCGGTTGGGTTTGCCGGCGGTGAAGTGTACCATGCCTGCCACGGGATAGGCTCCCTGAATGTTGGAGTTGTCGAAGCACTCTATGTCCATGGGCAGGGTGGGGAGGTTTAGGGCGCGCTGTATGCGTTCCAGCAGCTTCAGGGCCTGGGGGGCGGCTTCGCCCTGCGTGAGGGCGCGCTGGTGGCGGCACTGTTTCTGGTAGCTCTCCACGTTGCGCAGCGAGAGTTCGAGGAGCTTGCGGCGGTCGCCACGGGGGTCGTAGTTCTGCCGCAGGTAGTCGGCCGGTATATCGGGCACGACAAAAGGCACGATGATTTCCTGTGCGGTGCTCTGCGTCTGCTCGTGGAGGGCGGGGATGACAGTGGCGAGGATTTCGGCATCGGTCTCGTCGAGCTGGCGTTTCACCTCGTTGCTCAGATTCTTTCGTACTCTATATTATACCACGACATGACAAAGTAAGCAAGAATTATTTTC
>CALGCG010000093.1 GCA_937884485.1 uncultured Bacteroidales bacterium | reverse complement strand
ATAGTTCTTATATAGTTCCTATATACAGTATATAAGAACTATATAAGAACTATATAGGAAGTATATAGGAAGGGGCGAAGCGGGGGCGAATTGGGGGCCTGTCGGGGGCGATGCCGGCAGCGGGAGGGAACAGGCTCTGGCAGGGAGGAAAACGGGCAAGGGAGAAGGATTTTTTTTGCCATATCATAAAAAAGTTGTATCTTTGCAACATTGTTTGCACACGCCGTTTCCTGCCAACGGACTGTTGTACAAGCATTTGAACCACAAAAATGTCAAACCCGTGCCGGGCAGGGGGCACAAAAAAAAGAGATGCGGAGCTCACTCTCCGCAAAAAGAATGAATTATAAAGAAGTGAAACCGCTGGCAGATTTCGATTGGGATGCCATCGACGAGAAAGCCGGTAAAATCAATGTTCAGAAAGCCAGCGAAAAGGACGAGCAGTACGACAAGAGTTTCAACTCGTTCACCGAGCAGGAGGTCATCGAAGGCACCATCGTTGCCCTGACCGACCGCGAGGCCGTGGTGAACGTCGGAGCCAAGAGCGACGGCGTCATCCCCATCAGCGAACTGCGCTACAACCCCGACTTCAAGCCGGGCGACAAGATCGAGGTCTACGTCGAGAGCCAGGAGGACGCCAACGGCCAGCTCATGCTGAGCCACAAGAAAGCCCGCATCCTCAAGAGCTGGGAGCGCGTCAACCAAGCCTACGACAACCAGGAAATCATCACCGGCTACGTCAAGAGCCGCACCAAGGGCGGCCTGATCGTCACCGTGTTCGACAACATCGAGGCCTTCCTTCCCGGCAGCCAGATCGATGTCAAGCCCATCCGCGACTACGACGTCTACGTCGACAAGCAGATGGAATTCAAAGTCGTCAAAATCAACCATGAATACAAGAATGTCGTCGTCAGCCACAAAGCCCTCATCGAGGACGAGATCGAGGCCCAGAAAGCCGAAATCATCAGCCACCTCGAGAAAGGCCAGGTGCTGGAAGGTGTCGTCAAGAACATCACCAGCTACGGTGTCTTCGTCGACCTCGGCGGCGTGGATGGCCTCATCCACATCACCGACCTCAGCTGGGGCCGCATCAACCACCCCGAAGAGATTGTCCAGCTGGACCAGAAGATCAACGTCGTCATCCTCGACTTCGACGAGGCCAAGCGCCGCATAGCCCTCGGCCTGAAGCAGCTCACTCCTCACCCCTGGGACGCCCTCGACCCGAACCTCAAGGAAGGCGACCATGTGAAGGGTAAAGTTGTCGTCCTGGCCGACTACGGTGCCTTCGTCGAGGTGATCCCCGGCGTCGAAGGCCTGATCCACGTCAGCGAGATGAGCTGGAGCCAGCACCTGCGCTCCGCTCAGGACTTCCTGAAGGTGGGCGACGAGGTCGAAGCCGTCATCCTGACCCTCGACCGCGAGAACCGCAAGATGAGCCTCGGCATCCGCCAGCTCATGCCCGACCCCTGGCTGGCCATCGCCGAGAAATACCCCGTGGGCAGCAAGCATACCGCCACCGTGCGCAACTTCACCAACTTCGGCATCTTTGTCGAGCTTGAGGAAGGCGTCGACGGCCTGATCCACATCAGCGACCTCAGCTGGAGCAAGAAGATCAAACACCCCGCCGAGTTCACCAAGATCGGTGAGAAGATCGACGTGGTGGTCCTCGAAGTCGATGCCGAAAACCGCCGCCTCAGCCTCGGCCACAAGCAGCTCGAGGAGAATCCCTGGGATGTCTACGAGAGCCTCTTCACCGTTGGCAGCGTGCACCAGGGCAAGATCGTCAACATGAACGACAAGGGCGCCACCGTCATCCTGCCCTACGACGTCGAAGCTTTCGCACCCATGCGTCACCTCGACAAAGAGGACAAGAGCAAGGCCAAGAACGGCGAGACCCTCGACTTCAAGGTCATTGAGTTCTCCAAGGACAGCAAGAAGATCATCGTCAGCCACACCCGCACCTTCCAGGACGGCAAGGACGACGTGCGCGTCGAAAGCGATGACAAGAAAGGCCGCACCACCTCCAAGTCGGTGAAGCAGATCAACGAGAGCCTCGAGAAGACCACTCTTGGCGACCTCGACATCTTCCAGAAACTGAAAGAGGAGAAATAAAACAGTATTCCTGTTTTACTGACCGACTTTTCAAAAAAAAGAACGCCCGGTTTCGCCGGGCGTTTCTTTTTTTCAACCAATATTCTGCAAACCAATTGCATAGGGAATACCTCCAGTGCCGTTTAACATTTTTTATGATTTTTTTTCATGTTTCAGTGAAATTTTAGGGCCTTTTTGGTGTCTATATATATGGGGGGCAAAGAAAAAAAGTTGCACAAATAAAAAAGATTTGCTAACTTTGCTCCAATGGAACAGGAAGCGGCGTTTGCGCAGTAAACTGAATTACAAATAAATAACACAAAATACCATGGCAAAAAAGAGTGTATTCCTAATGATGGTGCTACTGGGGTTGGCACTTATGTCAGAGACCTCCGTTTACGGACAATGGAGCCAGGCTACAGCGTGCCCCGGCTGGAACAACCCCGCCAACTTCACCGTTGGCGGAGCCCAAACCAACAAGTATTCGGGCCAGGGAATAACCATCACTTCGAGCAACAAACTATGCCCCAACCCCATTACCGGAGAAACAGGTGTGTCGGCAATGAGTACGTCCTACACTGCATCCCAACTGGCAGGGGTGAACAGTGCCAGTTCCAGCGGTTCATGCGCTGGTTCCGGCATCCCCAACCACACAAACCAGTATGTCATCATGACCAACCTGACGGGCCACGACCCCAACACGGGCAACCAGCTTCCCTATGTCCCCACACAGTTCAACACACACGACACCACTCCTGGCGCCATCAACACCAACATCACCAAAAGCATACGCATCGGCGACGGATGCTCAAAATACGACGCTGAATATGGCGGAGCCCAATTGAACTACACCATGCGCGTTACCGACGACAACGCCATGATGTACATCTACTATGCCATCGTGGCCGAATCGCCTACCCACGGCCAGCGCGGCAACCCGACGTTCATTATCCGCGTCATGAAAAAGAACAATTCCAACATCTGGACGCAGATCAGCGACACCCTGGCCTACTACATCAGCTCCACCTCTTCCAGCGACCACACTGCAGACTGCAACAACATGGACTATGTCACCATGGCCGCATCAGGTGCAACCGGATGGCATTCCTATGGTTCGGGATACAACGCCGTCTACTACAAGGACTGGGAGAAAGTGTGCATCGACCTGAGCAACCATCTCTATGAAGAGGTGCAGATACAGGTGCTCATCTACGACTGCATATACAATGCCCACTATGCCTACGCCTATATCGCCGGCGAGTGCCGCCCGATGACCATCAAGACCGCGGGATGCCCTGCGGGACTTGACACCAACGTGACAACCCTCTCGGCCCCCTCCAACATGAGAAACTATGTGTGGTATGCATCCGAATGGGGCGTGGGCGAGCCCGCCTATGCCTCCAACTTCGGTCCGGGAGGCGATTTCAGCCACTTCACCTGGCGTCAGCTCACCCCCTCCGTAAACACCAGCAACACCTACCGTGCACAGGCCAACGACTTCAGAGTGACACGCCGATTCGGCCCCACGGGCAACGCCATAGCCATCGACTCCGTTGGCAACCTGCAGACCTTCCGCTGCAAGATGACCTCGGCCCTCGACCCGAACAAACCTTTTGACTCCTACCTCTATGTCAATGTGCAGAACACCAAGCCGACAATGGAAATCGACTCGCTGATGCTCTGCGACGGCTCGGCGCATCTATGGAACCAGAGCTATGTGCCTGGCGACCCAACACTGGTGGTGCCCGGACAAACACAATGGAAGTTCTACGACAACCCCGCCTGCAATGGCACACCCATCGCCACGCTCGTCGGAGACAGTGCCCACTACACCTTCAACAACACCGACCTGAAAGGCGTGCGTGTGCGCACCATCACCACCGATGCCAGCTGCTACTCGGACGCCATCTATCCCCTGCTGCCCAGGAAAAACCCCGTAGCCGGCATGACCGTTTCGGACTACGTGCTCTGCGACGCCGACCCCACAACGATGGCAGACACCACCACCGGCGAACAGAATACCCGTATCTGGCGTTTCCGCGCCGCAAATGCCGACAACAGCGATATGACACTTTCTGACTCCATCATCGGCAGAGGCGAAACCAACCGCGTCGTCGTCCGTTCATTCAGTCATGCCGTGGAGCCCATCGAACTGGAGGTGCGCAATGGCAGCTACTACGTGGACATGATTAACAGCAACGGCGATACGCTGTGGTGCCACACCACGGTGAGAGACACCGTATCGGTGTTCCTGCACCCCGAGTTGGAGGTGATAGGCGACACCGTGGTATGCCAAGGCAGCAAGACCAACGCCACCGTGAGAGCCATCGGTGTGGACGGGTGCACCTACGAGTGGTCGCGCACCTACGGCACAATCACCGGCAACCTGCCCGCCGGCCCGACACTGGAGGTGATACCCTACGCCGATACCTCCACCTATTTCGTGAAGGTGACCAGTCCGCAGGAATGCGTGGCATGGGACAGCATCCACGCCTATGTGGTGCGACCGCAACTGAAAATGCTTCCTGCCGACGGACGTATCTGCCCCGGCGACGTGGCGACACTGACCGGCAGCGACGCACACCACTACAGCTGGACGGCCTCGCCCGCAGACCCCTCCCTTGACGGCCAGGAGAATGCCGAGCAGATCAATGTTTCGCCTTCAGTAACCACGGTGTACACCATGGTGGGCCACGGTTCCAACAACTGCAATGCCACGCCGCTGAAGAAGACCGTCACCATTGTACCGCTGCCGGTGCCCCATGTCAAACTCACCCCGACATTCATCGATACCGACAAGCCACATGTGACGCTGCGCGACCAATCGACCTACGGCGTCAGTTCCTCCTGGCTGTTCAACAACGGCGAGGTGGCCACAGGGCGCGAGGTGAGCCACACCTTCGCCAACTGCATAGGCTTCGATTCCGTGCCTGTCGTGCTGACAAGCTATAACGCCCTGAACTGCCCGACAGAATACCCATTCCAGATTCCGGTGAACATATTCACCGTATGGTTCCCGTCAGCTTTCACCCCTGGGTCGAGCGACGGCAACGACAAGTTCACCATCTACAGCATCAACGAATACGAATTCTTCCACATCTATATTTACAACCGCCGGGGCGAACTGGTGTATGAATCCGACAACGTGCACTTCGAATGGGACGGCACCTACAACGGCGAGCCCGTACCGCAGGGAGCCTACGTGTACACCTGCCGTTTCCGCAAGCCCGGCACAACAACACTGAGTTCTGTACAGGGCACAGTGACAGTGATTCGCTGATGGACGAAAAACAAAGACTGCTCAAGAAATACTGGGGCTACGACACGTTCCGCCCCCTACAAGAAGAGATTATAGAATCGGTGAGGCAGGGCCACGATACGTTGGCCCTGCTTCCTACTGGCGGAGGCAAATCATTGTGCTACCAACTGCCCGCGCTGATGCGCGAGGGGCTGTGTCTGGTGGTGTCGCCACTGATAGCGCTGATGAAAGACCAGGTTCAGCAGCTGAACAACCGCAAACTGAAAGCCTCCTGCATCGTGTCGGGCATGAGCAGCAGGGAGTTGACCGACGTGCTGAACAATGCCATCAGCGGTTCCCTTAAATACCTCTACGTCTCGCCCGAACGGCTGCAGCAGCATATATTCATCGAGCATTTCCGACGCATGAACGTGGGGATGATTGCCGTGGATGAAGCCCACTGTATCTCCCAATGGGGCTACGATTTCAGGCCCCCCTACCTGCAGATTGCCGCCATACGTGAATACCATCCCACGGCGCCACTCATCGCCCTCACGGCGACGGCCACACCCGTGGTCGCCGACGACATAAGCGAGAAACTACGGATGAAAGACTGCCGACGGTTCCAGTCGAGCTTCGCCCGTCCGAACCTTTCCTACATGGTGCTGCAAGACGGCAACAAGAACCACCGGCTGCTGAGGATTGTTCGCCGCCTGGGGGGCTCAGGCATCGTATATATGCGCAGCCGCAGCGGCACTCAAAGCGTGGCACGGTTTCTGGAAGCCAACGGCATACCCGCAACATTCTATCATGCAGGCCTCGACAGTCGCGAACGCGACCGCCGGCAGCAATCCTGGATGGCAGGGAGCTGCAAGGTCATGATAGCCACCAACGCCTTCGGCATGGGCATCGACAAATCCGACGTGCGCTATGTGGTACACATGGACCTGCCCGAATCGATTGAAGCCTATTTCCAGGAATCAGGACGCGCCGGACGCAACGGCGACCAAGCCTATGCCATCCTAATATGCGACCCAGCCGACACGAGCCAACGCATGCGCGATATAGAGACCGACTTCCCTTCGGTAAAAAAAATCAGAAACATTTATCGTGCATTATGCAACTACTACCGCCTGCCCCTGGGCGGCGGCGCCGACACACACTACGATTTCGATATAGAGAAGATATGCTTCACCTACGACTTCCCGCTCCGCGAGTTCTACAGTGCATGCCATATTCTGGAAAAAGAAGGACTCATCGCCATCCCCACACGCGAAGATATATCCTCGACAGTATTCATTCCGCTATCACGCAATGAGCTATACCGCTTCCAGGTTGACCACCTCCGACTGGGCGATTTCCTACAAACCATCCTTCGCATGTATCCCGGACTCATGGATTGCCCCACACCAGTAGACGAACGCAAAATAGGCCGCAACCGCAACATGGAGACCACAGAGGTGATGGATATGCTCAGACAACTGAAAGACATGCATATCATCGAATATCAGCAACGTCCCCACGGGCCACAGATCCACTTCACGTCCGAACGCATTGACGAAAGACTCATCTATCCTGCCGAACAGCACTACACCCTGCTGAAAGACGCCGCACTGAAACGCATCGAGGCCATGATTGGATATGCCAACAACACCCATGACTGCCGAAGCAGACAACTGGTGAGTTATTTCGGCGAAGCGCTGCCGACAGACTGCGGCACCTGCGACGTCTGCCTGCGCAAAAAACAAGAGCCAAAGAATCCCAGGGAAGGCATCATCCGAATGCTGAAGAAGGGGTCCATCAACGCCAGCCACCTGATACAACTGCTAACTGCCGAGGGATATGAAAACGTCGGTGACGTCCTTCGCGACATGATCGACCTACGCGAGGTAGCCATCGACGGCGACACAATGATAAAACTAATTGTCTAAAGAGCTGGTGAACTGTCCGGCACCAAACGGCGGATGGCTTCATACACCCGCGCCACAGGCAACCCCATGACATTATAAAAGCAGCCTTCAATGCGGCTGATTCCGACCATGCCTATCCATTCCTGAATGCCGTAGGCTCCCGCCTTGTCGAAAGGGCGGAACTTGTCCACATAATATGCCAACTCCCCGTCGTCGAGCGTGCGGAAGTGGACATCTGTCTTCTCGGTAAACGAAAGGGTCCTGACAGTAGTGCGCAGACAGACACCGGTATATACCGAATGGCTGTGCCCGGAGAGCATACGCAACATCGCCATAGCCTCCTCTCGATCAACAGGCTTGCCTAACACCTTCTGTCCCTGTACTACAATAGTATCAGCAGCTATCAGGATATCATCGTTTTGCAACAAACCCGACGGACACGCCTCTGCTTTACGACACGCCAATAACTCAGCGGTAGCAGCCGCAGGCGTTCCCGCAGGAACATGCTCGTCGACATCAAGCGAGATGAATTCAACAGGATATCCGAGGTCGCCAAGCAACTGGCGACGTCGTGGCGACTTAGAAGCGAGAAGCAGCCTCATCTAACCTCCACGCCAGCTTTGAACTTGGCCTTGTATACCTCGCGTCCATTGTCGTACCACACCCAGCGGCCATCCTTCTCTCCCTCCACAAACTGGCCTTTCTCCACCAGCGCACCGGATTCATTGAAACGTTCAAATTTGCCGTCGAGCAATCCACCCTTGAAATTCTGGCGAATCTCGACCTTGCCATTGGGGAAATAGCGAATCTCTTCTCCATCTTTTTCATTCCTGGAATAATGGACAATATAACGGGTGGAGCCATCATCGTAGAGGCCGCGCCACTCGCCATCCATCTCGCCAGCAACAAAGTCGCCGTAATAGTCCACCTTGCCATCCTCATACCACGATGTCCAACGGCCTTCCTCCTTTCCGTCCTCATAACGGCCTTCATGCAGTTTGGCCCCCGACTCATACCATGTGGTCCACAGGCCTTCACGTTTGCCATTGTTATAGTTTCCCGTGCGCCAACGTTCGCCAGTTTCATAGTAGTATATCCATTGACCTATCTCTTTGCCTTTGGCGTAAGTGCCTTGGATACCGAGTTTGCCATTGCTGCGCCAATAGAAATTCCACTCCCCGTCCTGAACGCCGTCGACGAGCTTGCCACGCATATCCACCTTGCCGTTGGCGAAATACCAAACGGCATCTCCTTGCAAGTCGTCGTTCTTGTATTGTCCACTGAAGCGCATGGTGCCATTGCGATGCCACTGGAAGGTAACACCTTCGCGCTTGCCGTCAACATAAGTATACTCTTCTTCTTTCTGTCCATTATCGTGCCATGAACGATAAAGTCCAGTCTTTTTTCCATTTTCAACAGCCACCTCACTCTTAAGGTCGCCATTGCGATGCCAACTGCGCGAGGTACCAGTGCCATAGCACTCCTCTGCCATACGGCTGCCATCCTCATAATAGATGGTCCATACACCCGTTTTCTTGCCATTCATGTAGGTGCCTTCCTGCGATATCCTCCCATTGGTGTACCACCAGGTCCAACTGCCGGTACGACGGTTCTGGTCGTCGAGGGTGCCTTGCACCGACAGCTGGTTGCTGTTGGAGTATTTTTTTTGATAAGGGGTTTGCGCGATGGCAGCCATCTGGAATCCCAGTGAAATCAGCGCTATGACAAGAATCCTATTCATATTCTGCAATTTCTTTATTTTTGTTACTACTCTGTATAGACAAAGACGATGCGCGGTCGGTCGGTCGAACCGGTGCCATAGAACACAGCCCTTTGTGCGGCATTGCGGCGCGAATTGAGCAACAGCAGCATTCCGGGGTCTTCTCCTTGGCGCATAAGACCCTGCAGATGCTGTGTAACTCGCATCCGATAATAATTGCCGTCCTCATGATAAGCGCCGTCATAGCCACTGAGTGTGTACAGGTCAATGAGATCGTCAATATACACATCCGAGCCATCACTGGCCTTACCAAGCGTCAAAATCTGGTCGGGATGCTGCGAAGGTGATTCCGGCGAGAGGGGCATAATGAGTTCAGCATGGTGGATCACAGCCCAGGGATGGGCCTCGCGGAATGCCTGCAGGTCTCGATTGAAACTCATCCTGACCCTATGACCTCCAAGCGGTTCAAGATAAAGACGGAATGCTCCAGGGAAACGGTCCCGGCCAGCAAATAGCGTCCCTGTATAATCATGACTGAAATGGGTGAAATGCGATGTGCCGGCACCCATCAGGAATGTGTAATAACCCAATGTGGTGTCCGTTCCGTTCGTATAGTGGTAATAGGTCTTGAGACAGGTGGCGGCAGAGGAGAAATCGATGCTTATCATACCCTCATCGCCAGCATCGGTGATGCGTACACGCAAACCCTTCGTCTGTTCGATGAATTCCTCGGCAGTAGCGGTTCGGCGTATCACGCTGTAGAAGCTTGTGTCAAGCTTCATTGTGATAATGGAATCACGCTCACTGACAGTCACCACCTCGTCGAAGAACACTTTACTTTCCTCCACTGGCAATGTGTTGAAAGCATAGAATGTGGTATCACTCTTCAGAGGCTCAGCCAATTGTTTCACCTCAAAATGAAAGTTGTACACACGTCCCGTGTCAGGGAACACCTGACTTTTGGCAAACGTCAGCACCACAGAGTCAATCTCCAATGAGCTGTCGAAGGCTATATCGTTCGAGTTAGGTGACAGCGCAATCTGCGTGTACAGCCATGAACTCACCTTGCCAAAAGTGGCATCGGTGAAGTTACCAATGATGCCGAACGAATAGTTGCTCGTGGCCAGCGAGTCCTCCTTTTCCGTCCATGCATTGTCAGCATAGAGCGTATCCGTGAGGCCATCGTACAGCGTCGCGGTGTCAACAAGGTCGATACCCAAAGCCGACTCCTCGTCGGTGCAGGCCGTATGCAGCGCCACAAAAAACATGGCAACCAATACAAGCAAGCCCTTCCAAATAGTTTTCATAATAGTCGTTTAGTTCTCAAATTTACTGCTGCCTACGATACTGTCGTAGAACTTATTGATACGGGCGAAGAACTCATCGCGGTCTTCAATGTAATCAAGCACATTACGCTTATTCTCCTTTGCAAAAGCCACCAACTCAGGATGCGCATCAGGTGAACCGATGACCACCCCCTGAGAATAAGTGATGGCCGACTTCATAAGGCCAAGATAGTCAGTCTGGCCATAGAGCCTCAAGTCCTTGGCAGTGGCGCCGTCGGTCTTCATCTTGCGCTCCAGGTCGCCACCTATGGGGCCTTCAAAACGGTCACCCATTAGGGTGATGACCATTTTCGTACCACTGAAAAAGGCGTTCTCCTTGTTGATGCGACGAAGATAGAATGGTATCATCGACGCAAACCAACCTGTGAAATGGATGAGATGAGGCTGCCATGCCAGCTTGCGCACAGCCTCCAATGTGCCGCGCCCAAAGAAAAGCAGCCGCTCGTCGGTGTCGGGGAAGAGGTGGCCCTGATCGTCCAGAAGGCCCTTGCTGTTGATAAAATACTCCTCGTTGTCAATGAAATACACCTGCATGCGAGCCGAGGGAATAGAGCCTACCTTGATAATCAACTGATGGTCACAATTATTCACAATAAGGTTCATTCCAGAAAGACGTATCACCTCGTGCAACTGATGCTTACGATCGTTCACTTCGCAGAACTTAGGCATAAAAACCCTTATTTCTCGCCCTATCTCCTGTGTCTTTGCAGGCAAATAGCGCCCGAACAGACTCTGCTCGTTTTCGGGTGAGAAAGGCGCAATTTCCTGATTCACAAATAATATTCTCCCTTTTGCCATAAATCATTTTATATATTATACCAATTGCAAAAATACAAAAAAAAACTGATATGGCAAAATCATTCTTCATGATTCAAAAAAAAGTTGTACTTTTGCATTTTCATTCATACCACAAAAAAGATGGAAGAAGATATGCGTAACAGCGACCATTTCCGTGCTTTGCTTGACAGAGCACGCCGCTATTGCGCCCTCTCCGAGCAGTGCGAAGATGCCGTACGTCAGAAACTCGTCACATGGGGAGCCACCCCCACAGAATCAGATGCTGTCGTCAAAAAACTATATTCCGACAACTACCTCGACGATGTTCGTTATGCCCGCGCTTATTGTGAGAGCAAAATCCTCCATCAACAATGGGGACGCCAGAAAGTGCTGTACCAGCTCCGACACAAGCACCTACCCCGCGCTGCGGTTGAAAGCGGTATGGCCGCTGTGAGCGAGGAGGACTACCTCGAAGTGCTCACCGATGTAGCACAAAAAAAATTCAACGAACTGCAACGCCACACCGACACTCCTTCAATCCTGCGCCAGAAGCTTACAGCATTCCTGCTTTCTCGCGGATTCAACAGTAGCGAAATCAATCAAGTAATAACAAATATCATAAAAAAATGAAACGCATTTATACTCTTTGCGCGGCCCTTTTCCTGGCCGCCCTCCCTGCCCTCGCGCAGGATGCCGAACCCAAAGGTTTATGGACTACATCCTCTACCCCTGCTCTCAAACTCAACGAGTCGATGTTTAACAACTGGTCATCCACCGGTACCTCACAAATCGACCTCAACATCACCTTCTTCGGCAACTACAAATACACACATCCCAAATACGTATGGGACAACATTGTCGACCTCGGCTTCGGCCAGGCTTGGCAAGACCTTGACAACTCCGCCGAAGGTGGCCGTTTCGAGAGCATCCGCAAGAGCCTCGACAAGATTGACCTCACCTCCGCCATCTCCTGGAAGGCTTACAAGGACTGGGGCGCCAGCTTCACCGCCAACCTCAAGACTCAGTTTGCACCCGGCTACGAGTATGCCGGCGCCGGCGACAACGAAGGCAAGATGGTCTCCTCCTTCTTTGCCCCAGCCTACCTCACCACCGCTCTCTCCTTCGAGCATAAGAAGGCCGACTGGTCCATCTCCCTCTCTTTCCTGACCGGCAAAACGACCTTCGTCTTCAACAATGACCTCATCGACAGCGGTTACACCTATGGTGTCGTCCAAGACAAGAACTTCAACCCCGCCGACCCCGACCGCTCCTGGAACCACGCCTACTTCGCCCTCGGTAGCTACGTCAAGGCCCAGTACCTCAAGAAGGACATCCTCCCCAGCCTCGACCTCTACGCCCGCCTCGAGCTCTTCTATGACTATAAGAAACCTTCGCACATGGCTTGGGACGAAATCACCGACTTCGTCGACAACAGTACTGCCATGGAGAATTGTGAGTACAAACTCGGTGCCGACGAGACATGGGCCGATCTGGCCGACATGAACTGGCTCCAGCGTCGTGTCTTCGAAACCGACCTCGATTTTGAGCTCAAGCTTGACTACCGCTTCTCCTCGCACATCGCTGCCAACTTCGCACTCAACCTCAAATGGGACACCGACTTCTCCGGCATGGGCAAGTGGGGACACCTGCAGGTCTACCAGATGGCCGGCATCCAGGTCTTCTTCTCCTGGAAGACCCCCAAGGAATAAACGCGCATCAAACTGATTTACAGAACCATCTTACAAAAACATAGAAAAACGCCTGGTTGGAGCCCAACCAGGCGTTTTTTTTATTAAACTGGCTCCTACCCTCTGAACCTCAACAGAACAGAATCGGTAGCCCTAAGCCCCATCAGCTGGGTGAACGAGCTTTCTTTGACAGCCAGTTCCAACACTCCCGTAGCCGAAACCGTCAGGCGCAATTTGCGCCGAGGGTCTTGTGTGCGGTGCTGCTGATAGTACGACGCCATCACTTCGTCGACCTCCTGGTCGCGTACCGTGATAACAAACCGTCGTCCCTGACGCAATTCCTCAAATTCTTTGTATGTCATACCAAGATAGGCATTGCCATAACTGTCAATATAGTCGATATAAATACGATACCCGCCATCTTCCTGCGGCAGCCATCCAACAGCGGGGCGTCGCAGCAAACCCTCGTGGCGAGGGCCGATATCTCCCAGCGTGGCGCCGCCAATCAACATCGCCGCCACCCGGGCGAAAAGAGTATAGGCAGCAAAATTATACACACCGTTCTCCTGCACCGGTATGCGGCACACATCCTCAATCTCGTCACCCAATGCCATGGATGGCAGGCCATTGTCGCAGCAGATATAGTACTGCCCACGGGCTTTCACAACCACAAATGGGCGCTCCTCCGTCTGTGTCGACGCCACATCGACAATATGCACCGTCCCGGCAGGGAAACCCTTGCAGGCATAACGAACCACAAAAGTGGCTTCCCTCACGCTGAAAGGCTCCACACTATGCGTGATATCCACCACCTGTACGCCCTCCACCATACTCATCAACACTCCCTTCACCATACCGGCGAAGAAGCCCTGGGTCCCCCAGTCTGTGGTCAATGTCACTATAGGTGCTTTCATATTTTTTCCGGCTGCAAAATTACAACTTTTTCACGACACAGCCAAAAAATTATACTTCGCTCATCTTTTCAAGGACACGATACGTTCCAAATAACATCTTTTCTTCCAAGCTTCCACAAATTTTTCTCAATTTCATTTTTTTTACGTATATTTGCTTTTTGGCTTATGCCGTGAGTATATTTTTATTACTATAGAAATCAAATATTTAAAGAAATATGTCACTGCTATCGATTCGCAATTTGCACGCTTCAATTGGCGACCGCGAGATACTGAAAGGTGTCAACCTCGAAATCAACCGCGGCGAGGTTCACGCCATCATGGGACCCAACGGCAACGGCAAGAGCACCTTGGCCGGTGTCGTAGCCGGCAACCCCAAATATACCGTCACTCAGGGTGAAGTGATCTTTAAAGACAAGAACATCCTCGACATGCCCGTTGATGTGCGCGCAGCCGAAGGACTTTTCCTCGGATTCCAATATCCCGTGGAAATCCCAGGCGTGAGCATCACAAACTTCATGCGCACAGCCGTCAACGAACAGCGTAAATACCATGGTCTCGACCCCCTTGGCGGTGCCGAATTCCTGCGTCTGATGGAGGAGAAGAAGAAAGTGGTTGAAATGACCACCAACCTGGCCAACCGCTCGGTGAACGAAGGCTTTAGCGGCGGCGAGAAGAAGAAAAACGAAATCTTCCAGATGGCAATGCTCAACCCTACCCTCTCCTTCCTCGACGAGACCGACTCCGGACTCGACATTGATGCACTCCGCATAGTGGCAGGTGGTGTCAACCAACTGCGCTCCAAGGACAATGCCACCGTCGTCATCACCCACTACCAACGCTTGCTGGACTTTATCGTGCCCGACTTTGTGCATGTGCTCTATGAAGGCCGCATCGTCAAGACAGGCCCCAAGGAGCTGGCCCTGGAGCTGGAGAAGAAAGGCTACGACTGGATCAAGAAGGAACTGGGGGAATAGCGGTTAGTGTTTAGCGTTAAGTGTTAAGTTATGATTAGAAAAGACCAACTTCCCGATATATGGGGCGACAGCTGGCAGCTGCCACCCGACACCGACCCGCAGTTGCTGCCCGTGCCGCGCGGCATGGAGTTGCGCGTGGTGGTCACCGACAATCCCTGGCTCGTAGAACAGATGGACGGCAAGGCGCTCTGCTGCCCTCCAACAGAACTGCTGCAGATTGACATCGAAGAGGGCGCAAGCCTCGAGCTCTACCGCCTGCAGGACTTCCACACCCCCGCCGAGGCCCTCACCGAGACTCGTATCGTCCTCCAGCGCGACGCCCGCCTGCGCATGTGCACCGTCACCCTCGGCGGCAGCCATGTGAGGAACAACGTCATTGTCCGCATGCAGGGCGAAGGCTGCAAGCTGACGGCCGACGGCCTCTACCTGATGGACCGCGAGCAGCAGTGCGACAACTACATCTTCGTCGAACACGCCAAACCCCACTGCACAAGCCACACCCTCTACAAGGGCATCATTGACGATGCTGCCCGTGCCCGCTTCAATGGACACGTCCTCGTACAAGATGGGGCCATAAAGACCGAGGCCTATCAGACCAATCGCAACATCCTCCTCACCGACAAGGCCCACGTGGACACCCGCCCCTTCCTTGAGATATACAACGACGACGTCAAGTGCTCCCACGGTTCCACCATCGGCCAACTCGACGAGCAGGCTCTTTTCTACCTGCAGACCCGCGGCATCAGCTACCGCACGGCCATGACCATGCTCAGCTATGCCTTCTGCGACGAGGTGATCCGCGGCATCGGCATCGAACGCCTGCGCGACACCGTGGGCGACATGGTGAAGAAACGCCTCCACGGCGAACTCACCTCATGCGCCGACTGCGCCATTGCCTGCAAGAACCCCTGCAACGGCCCCGACGCACATTTCGACATAGACCCAAGCAAACTGTAATGGAGTGAAAAGGGTCCTCGTTTTCCTCCTGCTGTGCTCCGCTCTCCACGCTCCGCTCTCCACGCTCCAGGCCCAATGCGGCGTCAAGGTGAAGAGCGGCGACGAGGCTGCCCTGCGCAGCGCTCTGGCTGAGATGGAACAGGGACACCTGCGCGAAGCTACCCAGCAACTGCGACGTGTGGCAAAGCGCAACCCAAAGGCTGCCGAACCCCAGTTTTGGCTGGGAATGGCTTCCGTACGCAACGGATTCAACGCCACAGGCATACGCAAGTATTTTACCAAGTGCCTCGAACTCTGCCCCAACTACCCCAATGCCTTGGCACACTACTACATGGGCATGATCCTCTACACCGACGAGCGCTACGAGGAGGCCACCGCAGAATTGGAAACATACTTCCGACTTGCCAACCACTGCGACGACAAGGCTCAGACTGCTGTCTACGAAGAGGCTTCGGCCTACCTCCATTGGTCGCGCTTCCTTGCCGATGCCGTACTAAATATGGCTCCTTTCGACCCCAAACCCCTGCGGGGAGTCTGCTCCAAACGCGACGAGAACCTACCCTACATCACCCCCGACGGGCAACAATGCTATTTTCTGCGCCAGGTCCCGCAGAAGAAAGACCCCACCTCGTTCACCATCAACGACCTTGAGCAGCCGCGCTGGGCCCTCTTCTGCAGCCAGTGGAACGACAGTGTCTTTATGGCTGCCAAGGAGCTGCCAGCTCCTTTCAACCAAGGAGCCCCAGAGGGTAGCGTCAGCCTCACGGCCGACGGACACAGCATCTTCTTCTCGCGCATCACCAACAACGGCGCCTATGCCAACAGTGACCTCTACGAAGGCAGGCTGCACGAAGGCCGATGGGATGTAGAGAGGCTGAATAGCAACATCAACGGCGAGCGCACCTGGGAGTCACAGCCCTCGGTGAGCGCCGACGGACAGTGGCTCTACTTCGCCTCCAACCGCAAGGGCGGCCAGGGCGGCACCGACATCTGGCGTTGCCACCGGCTGAAGAACGGCGACTGGAGCCGCCCCGAGAACCTCGGCTCTCGAGTCAACACCACAGGCAACGAGAAGTTCCCCTTCATCCACGCCGACGGCCACACACTCTACTTCGTCTCCGACGGCTGGCAGGGCTTCGGCGGCTACGACGTCTACTTCATCGACCTCGATGACGGAAACGCCCAGCCCACCAACCTCGGCCTGCCCATCAACACCGAGGACGACGAGCTCTCCTTCGGCGTCACCACTGATGGCCAACAGGCCTACTTCCCCGGACGCCTCAGCTCCTCGCGTAGCCGCGACATACTAATTTTCGACCTCTATCCCGCCGCACGGCCCGAACCCATGCGTTGCTGCCACCTGCAGGTCGAATACTTCGGCCGGAAGAAGACCGACCGCAAGACCCTCATGCTTTCCAATAGCCGTCCTCGGACCTTCACCTTTGCCGAGGAGGGGCTGATGCCGGTCATCCTTTGCGCCTCGGGCAAGACCTGGCGCGAGGGCGCCACGGTCACCCTCCTCGACAGCACATCGACCCTCAATTTGAAGTTCCTCCCCGGCAGTCGCCTCTCTGAACACGACGAGTTGCTCCTCGACGCCTGGGCCGAATGGCTCATCAACCATCCGCAGGTGCACGTCGCCGTGGAATGCCCCACCATGCCCGAGGCCAAAGCCGTCTGCGACTACCTGCGCAACAAAAAGAAACTGCGTGCCGACCGACTCGAATGCCGCGGCGGCACACAATATGTCAAACGCCAAATACGCCTGCTATGAAGTCCATGCGCCGCATTATGGCCTACCTCAAATATTTCCCCGTGCAGATCACGATGAACATCTTCTTCAATCTGCTGCACATCCTCTTCAACCTGGGGTCCTACGTGCTCATCATCCCCTTCGTGGAGCTGATGTTCGGTCTCAACGGCGTGAGCGACACCGAGCCCGAGCTGGCCTTCAACCAGAAGCAACTGGTCGACTGGGCCTTCTGGCACCTCTATCAGTACAAGGCCTCCCTCGGCACCTGGAAATGTCTCCTCATCGTGGCCGGCGGCTACCTCTCCTGTTCGCTGCTGAGCAACTTCTTCCGCTTCATGGCACAGTTCTTCCTGGGCTACATTCGCTATGGCCTCATCGAGCGCCTGCGCAACGACATCTACCACAAGGTAACCATCCTCCCCGTGGCCTTCTTCAACAGCAAACGCCGCGGCGACCTCATGAGCCGCATGAGCAGCGACATCGCCGATATGCAGTGGTGCGTGGGCGTGCTGCAGTCGCTCGTCAAGGAGCCTCTGAACATCATTGTCTTCTCCGGCATCCTCTTCTTTGTATCGTGGCGCCTCTTCGTACTCTTCTTGCTGGTACTGCCATTGGGGGTATGGCTCATCGCCAAAATCGGCGGCCGCCTCAAGCGCACCTCGCAGCGCGGGCAGAACCAGTTGGGACGCCTTGTCGCCATACTCGAGGAGTCGCTGGCATCCCTGCGCGCCATCAAAGCCTTCGGACGCGAGGACGACCGCCAGCACATCTTCGACGATGCCAACGACACCTACACGCACACCATGGTCAAAGTCGCCCTCAGCCGCGAACTCTCATCACCACTGTCCGAAATCCTCGGCACCCTGGCGCTGGTCATCATCCTCGTCATCGGCGGATGGCAGGTCATCGACGGCTCCATACAGCCTTCTGTGTTCATCTTTTTCGTCATCATCTTCGCCCGCATCATCCCTCCCATCCAGACCATTGTCCGTTCCTACAACACCCTCCAGAAAGGGACCGCCTCGGCCGAGCGCTTCCTCGAAATCCTCGACGCCGACGAGGTCATCGTCGAAAAACCCAATGCCACCGTCTTGCAAGGCTTCCATGACAAGATAGAATTCCGCGACGTGAACTTCGGCTACAACGCCGGCGAGAACGTGCTGAGCCACATAACCCTCACCATCCCCAAAGGCCATACCGTAGCCATCGTCGGACCTTCCGGAGCCGGCAAGACCACCCTCGTGGACCTCCTGCCGCGTTTCTACGACTGCTCCTCCGGCGACATCCTCTTCGACGGCCATCCCATCCGCGACCTCAACATCAACTCCCTCCGCCGACAGTTCGGACTCGTGTCGCAGAACTGCATCCTCTTCAACGACACCGTGGCCAACAACATAGCCTTCGGCGCCGAAGGCTACACCCTCGACGACATCAAGGCCGCCGCACACGTGGCACATGCCGACGAATTCATCGACCTCCTGCCGCAGGGCTACGACACCCCCATCGGCGACCGCGGCCTCAACCTCTCCGGTGGCCAACGACAGCGACTGAGCATCGCTCGGGCCGTGCTGCGCGACACCCCCGTGCTCATCCTCGACGAAGCAACTTCGGCCCTCGACTCCGAGTCGGAACACGCCGTGCAGGCCGGTCTCGACGCTTTGATGCAAGGACGCACCTCCATCGTCATCGCACACCGCCTCGCCACCATCCGCCACGCACACACAATCGTCGTGCTCGACCACGGCCGCATCGTCGAGCAAGGCTCTCACGATGAACTCCTTGCACATGACGGACTCTATAAAAAACTGGTCGACATGCAGTCTTTCAAATAAATTTATTTTGCCATGTCGGAAAAAGTTCGTAATTTTGCACCCGCAAAAGCACAAGCGACATAGTGCCTATGGGAGTATAGCTCAGCTGGTTCAGAGCGCCTGCCTTACAAGCAGGAGGTCACTGGTTCGATTCCTGTTACTCCCACTTTTTTTTGCCTTATCCCCTATTATAACATTATTTAAGAATTCATTTTGCACTCCTATGAGAAAAATGTTGTACTTTTGCATCTCGAAATAACTAAGAAATAATTGTATAACAAATTAAAAATCAAACAAAAATGAAGAAAGTTTTATCATTCTTTGGCGCCGCCCTCTTTGTCGCCGCCATGAGCGTTTCCTGCGGAAACAACAACACCGAGGCTACCGACAGCATCTGCGATAGCGCCAACGCCGAAGCCGCTTGCTGCGAGCAGCAGGCTGCCCAGCCCGTCGAGGCCGTCGCCATGACCGATGCCGAGCACCAGGCCATGCTTGACGCCGCCGCCGAGGCCGGCCGTGCCAAATGCAACTGCTACAAGACCGACGCCGCCAGCGTCGAATCTTGCATCAAGAGCATCCTCAGCCAGAGCTACGCTGCCTACCAGGACAACGAGGAGTTCAAGGCCGCCATGGAAGCTGAGTTCAACAGCTGCGTGAAGGAGAAAGCCACCGCCGCCATCAAGGATGCCGCCAACGAGGGTATCAAAGAAGGTGCCAAGGCCCTGTCCAACGCTCTGAAGAAATAAGCATTTCCGCTTCAGAATTGTAAAACAAAACATGACAGGCCTGCGCCATAACGCCAGGCCTGTCTTTTTTTTATCATGAAAACATTACTGACCGCAACCCTTGCAGCCCTCCTCCTCTGCTGCTCCTGCCGCCACGAGACACGCCCGACCGACATCCTCGACGCACCCCAGATGGTGGCATTCCTCGCCGACGCCTACCTCCTCGAAGGATTCTACGCCGTCGAGACGCAATATCGCTATGATGCCATGACGCCCGACGTGCTGCGCGCCTACGACGAAATCCTGGCCTCGCACCACATCACCCGCGAGCAGGTGGAACACAGTTTCGACTACTACTCCTCCCACCCCGAGCTCTACAGCCCCATACAGGACAGCGTCCTTGCCATCCTCGAACGGCAGTCACATGCCGACACCGCAACCGCTGCCGTACCCAACACCGCCGCCCCTATAATCCTGTCGATGTAAAAGTACGCCCCCCGGCTCCTCAAATCAAATCCAGGCTGTAGTGCAGGCCGACATTCTCACGGCGGGCACGGGCCATTTTGATGATGAGGTAAGCACAGGCGATGAGGTTGCGCAACTCGCTCAGCGGCTCGGTGAGCACCGAACGGTTGTATAAGTCCTCCGTCTCACGGAAGATAAGATTGAGACGGTCGAAGGCACGCTGCAGGCGCAGGTCGCTACGCACGATGCCTACATAATTCCACATAATCTCCTGCAGTTCCCTCTTGGTCTGCGTGATGAGCACCATCTCTTCGTTAAGCACCATGCCCTCGGCGTTCCAGTCGGGGACCTCCGTCTTGATGGACAATTCGCCGTTGGTCTTTCGCGCAATGGCACTCTGCGCCGCATTGTGGGCGTAGACCACAGCCTCCAGCAGCGAGTTGGAAGCCAACCTATTGCCGCCGTGCAGACCCGTGCAGGAACATTCGCCCGCAGCATAGAGGTTGCGGATCGAGCTCTCGCCGTTGCGGTCCACCTTGATGCCTCCGCACTGGTAGTGCGCCGCCGGACGGATGGGTATCATGTCGCGCGTAATGTCGATGCCTATCGAAAGGCATTTGGCATAGATGGTGGGGAACCCCTCGATGAGGTGCTTCTTGCCGATGCCGCGGGCGTCGAGGTAGAGGTACTCCTTGCCGGAGAGCTTCATCTCGTTGTCGATGGCACGCGCCACGATGTCGCGCGGCGCCAGACTCAGTCGCTCGTCGTATTTCTGCATGAACTCGTTGCCGCCAGCGTCCTTCAGTATGGCACCGGCGCCACGCATGGCCTCGGTGATGAGGAAGGCCGGCTTCTCGGCAGGGTTATAGAGCGACGTAGGATGGAACTGCATGAATTCCAGATCGCTCAGCACACCGCGGGCGCGGTGCACCATGGCCACACCATCGCCGGTCGAGATGACGGGCGTGGTGGTGGTGGAGTAGACATTGCCCATGCCGCCGGTGGCCAGCAGGGTGACCCCGGCAAGGTAGGTGTCGATACGGTTGGTGTCGCAGTCGAGGGCGTAGACGCCATAGCACTCAATCCCGGGCGTGTGCTTCGTAACACGCTGGCCCAGATGGTGCTGGGTGATGATGTCAATGGCGAACTGGCGCTCTTTGATTTCTATATTGGGATGACGGCGCGCCGCCTCAAGGAGGCCGCGCTCAATCTCCTCGCCGGTATTGTCCTTATGGTGGAGGATGCGGAACTCGGAATGCCCACCCTCGCGGTGGAGGTCGAAGCGGTCACCCTTGCCGTCGAGGTCGAAGTTGACACCATACTGGACAAGTTCACGGATACGGTCGGGAGCTTCGCGGATGGTCATCTCCACCACGTCGCGGTCACAGATGCCGTCGCCGGCCACGAGGGTGTCGTGGATGTGCTTGTCGAACGAGTCGCTGTCGTACATCACAGCGGCTATACCACCCTGCGCATAACGGGTGGACCCTTCGGCGGCATCACCCTTGGTCAGAACAACCACTTTGCCGTAAGGAGCCACCTTAAGGGCAAAGGAAAGGCCCGCTATACCAGACCCAACCACAAGAAAATCAACTTCATGTCGCATAATCCAGTTGTTTTTAGTTCGTGCAAAGATACACTTTTTTTCCATTCCGACAAAATAGGGGTCAAATAGGCCCAAGGGGCGCGGTGGCAACGGCGACCGCAAGGCGGCCGGCAGGACGCTCAACGGGGCAGGAACTTGATGTCGGCAGGGCTGATGAGGCCCAGGCTGAGGGCTTTGGCGACGCGGGCGGCACTCTTGTTGACGATGTCGAAGCGCTGCGAGAGGTCCTTCTGGTGCTCCTGGATGGCCTTGTCGCTCTCGCCGAGGCGCGAGGAGATCTCGCTGGCGGTGCAGCCGGCGGCCTCGTAGAGGAGGAGCTGGCGCTCGGCGTCGGTGACCTCGATGGCGGCCTGCGTGCCCACGAGGGCGAAGTAGTGCTCGGCGGCCTCCTTGAGGGTGAGCATGACGGGATAGTTGAAGTAGAAGCGCTCGCCACGCTCCAGGCAGGCGATGGCACGGATGATGTTCTCGATGGAGAAGCCCCCGGCAGCATTCTTGCTGACAAAGGCGCTGGCACCCTGACGCAGGGCCTCCATGACGACGGAGCCTATCTCGTTGATACGCTGCGGACGGCGTTCCTCGGAGGGCAGGGGGTTATCGAAACGGCCGGAGAAGATGATGATGCGGACGTCGGGATAACGCTCGTGGACACGGCGCGTGATGAGAAGGCCACCGGTAGGCTCGCCCTGGAACTCCATGTCGACCAGCAGGTAGTTCGGCGCCTCGGAGCTTTCGAGGGCGGCCATGAGGCTGGGGCCGGAGGCAAAGGTCTCGACCATCTCCACACAGCGGCGCTCGGTGGCTCCGTCGTCGCCGGTATGGCACTCCACCTCGGTGGCACGGGAGTTCATTTCCATTTTGACGGCCTTGCGTATCAGAGGCTCGTCGTCGACCATCATTACTCGTATTGTGTTGTGTTCCATCTTTATTGTATTCATTAATTATGGGCTGCCCTGCAACGCGGCATTCAGGTCGCAAGGTCAGTTTTTTTCTCCTGCCAGGAGGACATGCATCGTGGTGCCCTGCCCCGGCTGGCTCTCCACCCAGAGCTTGCAGCCACGACGGGTGTTGTCGTCGTGCTTCTTCACTATGTAGCGGCAGAGGATGAGGCCGAAGCCATGTTCGCTGCCGGGGGCCAGGGAACGGTCGGCCTTGAAGAGGCTCTCCTGCTGCTCGGCCGTCATGCCGACGCCGGTGTCGCACACCCGGATTTCCACCATGTCGCCGCCCTCGCTCCACACATTGCTCTCCACATCCACATGGCCCGCCTCGGTGTGCTGGAGGGCGTTGTTCACCAGGTTGCGCAGCAGGATGGTTACCAGCAGGCGGTCGCCACGGAGCCTGAGGTCGGTGGGATGGAAGTGCAACGCCACCGTCCGGGCGGGGGTGATGACCTGACGGCGCACGTCGTCCAACACCTCCTGCAAGGGGAAAACGCTGGCATTGAAGGCCAACCCCGTGGGGATGGAAAGGGAGGTCCAGTTCTTGATATTGTCGAAGGTGCGCAACAGCTGCTCAAGCACCTCGGAACGCAGGTCGGCAGGGAGGTTGGGGTTGCGGAGGTAGCCTATGAACGGGCTGACGTCATGACGCAGCACACTCAGGCAGGTCTCTACGTTGGCGATGCGTTCCACATCGCGCCGCTTGGCCTCCTGCAGCTGCCGCTTCTCTTTCCTCAGGCGCAAGCCATTGCGCCAGAGCAGGGCCGTCAGCACCAGCAAGGCCAGCAGCAGGACCCCCAGCACCACGGTGAATATCACCAGCCAATGGTTGCGCCGGGTCGCCATTGACAGGGAGGTCTGCAGGGCGAAGTCCTCTTTCTCATTGCGCGCTATGTACTCTTGCAACTCACAACGGTACTCATACCACTGGCGGTTCTCGGCCGGACGGCGCGCCACACCACTGCGGATGAGGACGTCGAAGTAGCCCTCCTCCATCTTCGGTGCCGCGAAAGGCGTCCAAGTCCCCTTGAGGGAACGCCATTCGTTGAGCACCTGGTGGGCCTTGAGGGTGTCGCCAATGAGCAATGCGTAACGTGCCGTCGACGTCACACCGCCAAGCATCTGGTAGGGGTCGCCATAGTCGAAGAAGCACGCGCGCGCCTCATCGTAGAGGTCCAACACACTGTCCGGCGTCACCGTTCCCGGCATATTCTTATGTATCAGGGCGGACATCTGGAGCGTATTGGCATAGTTGTATAGGCAGAAGGCGCTGACGCTATCCCCGGGAAGCGACGTGCGCTCCAGTCGGTCGAGGATTTCGAAGTTCTGGTCGCAGTAGTCGAGGGCGCGAAGGCTCTCCCCTGCCGCCTGCAAGCCATAGGCGAGTGCGTAGTTAAGGGCCATGTCCTGGGCGTAGTCCACCCGCAGCATATTCCTGCGACGTTCGACCTCCTCGATAGTCGTCATGACATCCTCTTCCTTGCCGTTGCGGTAGTGGAAATTCAGCGTCAAGAGTGTAATATAATATTCTGTCTGCGCATAGCTGTAGAGCACATTGTCGCTGTTGTCCTCGAGGATGCCGCTGCGTCCGATATCGTAGAGCAGGCGGTAGGAGTCGGCAATATGGCAGTTGCGCTGCAGCAGACGGGCACGGAGGAGGTGGGCGATGACGAGTTCGATGTCGCCGTTGCGCATGGCGGGGTTGCGGAGGGCGACGAGCTTGTCGACGTAGTCGAGCATGAGGTTGGCGTTGTTGTAGTCGGAGGTGAGGAAATAGGCGAAGGCCTTGTTGTTGCGGGCGCGGAGTTCGCCGTCGACATACTCCGGCAGAGAGTCGCGCACATAGGCCAGGGCACTGTCGCTGACGGCCAGACAGCGCTGCGGGTTGCGGTAACGGTTGACGAAAGCCTCCTTGTTCAGTCCGTCGACGCGCGAACGGCGCAAGGGGTCTACAGACACGTCTTTATGACATGCCGAAAGCAGTAAAAATGCGACAAATAGCGAGTATACACACTTACTTTTCACGATGCAAAGATACATATTTTTTTCAAATTAGCGACTAAAAATCATTGTCTTAAGAAAAATAATGCAAAAAGATTTGGTCAGTTCGGAAAAAGTTCGTACTTTTGCACCGCTTTTCTAAAGCGAAAAGGTCGTTTGGCCGAGGGGCTAGGCACAGGTCTGCAAAACCTGCTACTCCGGTTCAAATCCGGAAGCGACCTCAAAAAAAAAAAAGAGGAACTCCGCTGGAGTTCCTCTTTTTTCCGTTACAATGGTTCATCACTCGGCCAATGCCGCCAGGATGCTCATCTCATACAACTCGGCAGGACTGATGCCCATGGCACGCGCCTGCTTGGGGACAATGCTCTCGGCACTCTGGCCAGGAATGGTGTTCACCTCGAGGAAGTAGAGTTCTTTTTCTTCGGTATTGTAGATATAGTCGAAGCGCACTATGCCGCGGCAGCCGAGGAGGTCGTAGAGGCGGTAGGAGACCTCCTGGATGTGCTTGGCGATGCTCTCGTCGACCTCGGCAGGGCACACCTCGTTGCTGAAGCCGTCGTACTTGGCCTCGTAGTCGAAGAACTCGTGGCCTCCGATGGGGATAATCTCGGTGACGGGGAAAACAATTTTCTTGCCCTCGGCAGGACGGAAGACGCCACAGTCGAACTCGCGGCCGGGAATGAACTGCTCGACGAGCACCTGCCGATCTTCGGTGAAAGCTTCACGAATGGCGGGCAGAAGCTGCTCGCGACTCTTCACCTTGGTGGTGGCCACACTGCTGCCGCCGGCAGCAGGCTTGACGAAGACCGGGTAGTTCATACCGGACATCAGTTCATCGAGCTTGGCGTCGGTGGGAGGCTCCTTGTAAAGCAGGACAGACTTGGCGACCTTCACCAGGCCGAAGCTTTTCACCACGGGGTTGCAGTAGCCCTTGTGGAAGGTGAGGCTGGAGGTGTAGAAGCCGCAGGTGGTGTAGCGGACGCCCAGCATGTCGAAGTAGCCCTGCAGGATGCCGTTCTCGCCGGGGTTGCCGTGGACGATGATGAAAGCCAGGTCGAAGAGTACCTTCTGGCCGTTGTCCGTCACAGTGAAGTCGCCACGGTCCACAGGGCGGTGCTCGCCGTCGTGTTCCCAGTACCAGCCCTGGCGATCAATGACAATTTTGTAAACATTGTATTTGGTATGGTCCAGCTGGCCATACACCTGATTACCACTGGCGATGCTGATGTCGTGCTCGCCACTGTAACCGCCCATGACAAGTGCTATATTCTTTTTCATTTGTCTCAGATTCATTGTTTATCCCAATAACGCCACGCCTCCAACATTATTGTGCAAAAGTGTCATTTTTACCAAGAGCCCCCCCCGCCCCATCGCAAGCAAAGCGACACGAAAAAGAAATCTGTGATATCTGTGCTATCTGTGTGACAAAGAACCCGCGCAGCGAAAGACAAATCCATCGCGCGCAGCCAGCGATACCTTATAAAAATCTACAAGATTTAGCCAACCCCGCACCCGGACATCCCCGCTGCAAGCGGAATAGATCTACAAGATTTACAAGATTTCGCGAGCAAAGCGAGCAGGAGAACCATTCACCGCGCCAGCTGCACACTCATAACTCATAACTCTTAACGCATATCTGCCCCCGCACCCGGAAAAAAAAACCGCAAGAAAAGATTTACAAGATTTACCAGATTTGACTTCGTCTACGCAGCTGCATCTCGGCCAAGTTCAAACAAGTTTGACTTCGCTCTCGACTTCCGCTGCTCCCTGCCCGCAGGGCAAGGCGAATAAGAGCCCGCGCAGCGAAAGACAAATCCATCGCGCGAAGCAAGCGATACCTTATAAAAATCTACAAGATTTACGTACCCGCACCCGGAAAAATCCCCGCAAGAAAAGATTTATAAGATCAACGAGATCTCTGCCCGCAGGGCAAGGCGAATAAGAAAACCCGCGCCAGCGAAAGACAAATCCATCGCGCGCAGCATGCGATACCTTATAAAAATCTACAAGATTTAGCCAACCCCGCACCCAGACAATCCCCGAAGGGAAATAATCTACCAGATTTATAGATCTCTGCCCGCAGGGCAAGGCGAATAAGAAAACCCGCGCCAGCCCCCTGCGAGCGAAGCGATGCAGAAAACCTGTGATTTCCGTGCTATCTGTGTGAGAAAAAAATGCGAGCGCAGCGATGCGAGAAAAATCTGTGCTATCCGTGCTGTCCGTGTGACCTATACAATGGCGTTCTTGATCGTCTCGACGATATACCTCACGTCGTCGTCCGTCACATACGGACCTGCCGGCAGGCACATGCCAATTTTGAACAAGTCCTCGCTCACGCCGTTCACATACGCCACACTGGTGTCCGAAGTCTGGCAAACCGCACCGCACGGCATTTTTTCAATTTTCATTCCTCCATTTTCATTCGTACGGCAGTACACGGGCTGCTTGTGCATGGGTTTCCACAGCGGACGGGCCTCAATCTGCGCCTGGTCCATAATAACACGCAATGCTTCTACGTTGGCGTTGGGTTCACAGTCTGTGTGCGCACTCTCCGCGGCGTGGATGACGCCTGCGGCTCCGCCTACGGCACCTGTCACGATGGTCTTGTAGGCGTTCTCCTGCCCCTTGATGCGCACCTCAGGGTCGATGGTCATCGTGCAGAGCCAGAAGTTGGAGTCGTAGCGGCTGTCGGGATTGCCGTGCACCTTGATGCCTGGCACATCCTTCAACAGTTCCTCATACAGAGCCTGCACATGCTTGTGGTGGGCGATATGGTCGTTTACGATGGTCATCTGACCTCGACCGATACCGGCACAGATATTACTCATGCGGTAATTGAAGCCAATCTTCTCGTGCTGGTAGTAGGGGTAGCTCTCGCGGTACTGAGTGGCGTACATCA
>CALGCG010000092.1 GCA_937884485.1 uncultured Bacteroidales bacterium | reverse complement strand
GCTGCTCCTCGGGGGTGAGACCCACCTTGGGGATGATCTTGCGGGTGTCGGCGGCCAGCACGTGGTCGGGATAATTGGTGACGAATTCCGTGTAGGCTTCGCGGGCCAGGTCGTATTGCTGGTTCAGCTCGTAGGCCCAGCCTTTCATGAACTGGCACATCGCTATGTCGTCGTAGCCGGGGGAGAGCTCCATGATGCTGTCCAGGGTGGATACGGCGACCTCGAAGTTGCCGGTGTTGATTTCGATTTCGGCCGAGCGGAACATGTAGATGGGCGCCAGGCTGTCGTCGGGATAGTTGTTGGCGAAGAGGTCGTAGAGGGCAATCATCTGGCCGGCCTTCTGGAGGTCGGTGTTGATGGAGGCGTTCAAGAGGCCCTGTTCCATTACCTCGATGGAGTCCACCAGCACGTCGCGGTCGGGCACTTCATTTTTGCTGCCGCAGGCGGCAACGAGGCTCAGGCCCATGATGGCAAGGATAATCTTTTTCATAATACTCCGATTATTTTATGTCTTTGATTGAGATTGATATTATCTCTTTTTCATCTTGTAGCGCGTCTGGATCTTGCCGGCGGCGATGTCGTTGAGGCGGCGCTTGAGCATGGTGCGGCGCAGGCTGCTGAGGCGGTCGGTGAAGACTTTGCCGTCCAGGTGGTCGATTTCGTGCTGGGCGATGCGGGCAAAGAGGCCGTTGATTTCCTCGGTATGCTCCTGCCAGTTCTCGTCCCACCAGTGCAGGACGATGGTGTCGGGACGGAGCACGTCCTCGTGGATGTCGGGGACGCTGAGGCAGCCCTCGTTGAAGTACTTCTTCTCGCCCTTGAACTCCAGGATTTCGGGGTTGATGAGGGTGTGCACGTCGGTGGGTTCGCCGTAGGTGTCGGTCTTTTCGTCGTAGGGCCGGACACCGATGGTCACCAGTCGGATGGAGAGGTCCACCTGAGGGGCCGCGAGGCCCACGCCGTCGGCATTGTACATGGTTTCGAACATATTGTCGATGAGTTCCTTCAGGTTCGGGTAGTCCTGCGGAACGGGCTTGGCCACTTTGCGCAGTGTCGGGTGGCCGTATCCAATAATAGGTAGAATCATTATCTTTGGTTGTTTATTGTGTTCGTGTTCATATAGGTTTGCAGAATCAGTGTGGCCGAGATTTCGTCCACCAGGGCTTTGTCCCTGCGCTGTTTCTTGCGCAGGCCGCTGTCGATCATGGTTTGGAAAGCCATTTTGGAGGTGAAGCGTTCGTCGACGCGGGCAATCTCTTTGTCGGGGAAGGCCTCGTGCAGTTGCTGGACGAAGGGCTCGATGTACTCCATCGACTCCGACAGGCTGTTGTCCATCCGCTTGGCCAATCCCACCACGAAGCAGTCCACCTCCTCGCGCGCGCAATAATTCTTAATATATTGCAGCAGGGTAGGGGTGGCGACCGTTGTCAGGCCTGTGGCAATAATGCGCACGGGGTCGGTAACTGCCAACCCCGTGCGTACTTTTCCGTAGTCTATGGCCATTATTCTTCCCATAACTTTTTTCGCTCACAGCTCTCTTTTTCTCTTTTTTGTGGCCCCTCTCGGGTTCGAACCAAGGACCCGCTGATTATGAGTCAGCTGCTCTAACCAACTGAGCTAAGGGGCCAAAATGTGGCCGTTTCTACACTTTCACTCTCTCGAAATCGGGTGCAAAATTACTACTTTTTTTCGACATGGTAAAATTTTTTTTCACTAATCAACTTTTTATTCTTATCTTTGCCGTGAAAGAAAAAAGTTTAATAATAACCTAAAAAACTAACTATCATGAATATAGATTGGCAAAACCTCCCCTTCGGTTATGTGAAAACCGATTACAATGTCCGTTGCTGGTATCGTAACGGCAAGTGGGGCGAAATCGAAGTTTCGAGCTCCGAACACATCGAAATGCACATGGCTGCCTCCAGCCTTCACTATGGCCAGGAAGCCTTTGAAGGCCTCAAAGCCTATCGCTGCAAGGATGGCAAGATCCGTATCTTCCGCCCCGAAGCCAATGCCGAGCGTCTGCAGAGCACCTGCCGTGGCATTATGATGCCCGAGCTCAGCACTGAGAAATTCGTCGAGATGTGCAAGAAGGTCGTCAAGCTGAATGAGGCTTACATTCCTCCTTACGGCACTGGCGCTTCGCTCTACCTCCGTCCCCTCCTGATTGGTACCGGTATCACCGTGGGTGTCAAACCCGCCGACGAGTACCTCTTCCTCATCTTCGTCACCCCCGTCGGACCTTACTTCAAGGGCGGCTTCAAGGCTAACCCCTATGTCATCACCCGCAAGTACGACCGTTCCGCCCCCCTCGGCACCGGCGTCTACAAGGTTGGTGGTAACTATGCCGCTTCCCTCAAGGCCCACACCGAGGCTTGCCACGGCGGCCAGTACGCCTGCGAGTTCTATCTGGATGCCAAGGAGAAGAAATATGTCGACGAGGCTGGCGCTGCCAACTTCTTCGGTATCAAGGACGGTGTCTATGTGACTCCTAAGAGCACCTCCATTCTGCCCTCCATCACCAACAAGAGCCTCATGCAGCTTGCCGAGGATATGGGCATGAAGGTCGAGCGTCGTCCCATCGACGTCGAGGAGCTCAAGGACTTCCAGGAGGCCGGTGCCTGCGGTACCGCCGCCGTTATCAGCCCCATCGAGCGTCTTGACGACCCCGAGACTGGCCACAGCTACGTCTTCGGCAAAGAGCCCGGTCCCATCAGCACCAAGCTCTATCACGCTCTCCGTGCCATTCAGCTCGGCGAGGCCGAGGATGTCCACGGCTGGAACACCGTTATGGACTAAAACATTAAATTCCATAAAAGGCTTCGTGGTTCCACGAAGCCTTTTTCTTATGGGTAAAAAAAAAGAAGACCGCTCGTAAGAGCGGTCTTCTTTTTTTAATTTGTGTTTTTAGGCACCAATTTTGGCGGTGTAGGCGGCGGCGTCCATGAGGGCGTCGATGTCGGCCATATTCTCGGGTTTGATCTTGATGATCCAGCCATTGCCATAAGGATCGGCGTTGATGGCGGAAGCGTCCTCGAGAGCGGTGTTGAATTCAACCACCTCGCCCTTGACAGGCATCAGCAGATCGGCCACGGTTTTCACGGCCTCGACAGAACCAAAGGCCTCGCCAGCCTCGACGGTGTCGCCTTCGCAAGTGACGTCGACAAAGACAATGTCACCAAGCTCATGCTGGGCGTAATCGGTGATACCAACGAAAGCAAAGTCGCCTTCAATACGCACCCATTCGTCGTCCTGGGTGTACTTCAGATTTGCGGGAATGTTCATACTATTGTGTATTAATAATTATTGTATATAATTTCTTGTTATCAATCTTTTTGCGTTGGTTGACGCACTGTTTATAATGGTGGTTAACCGAGTGCAAAAGTACACATTTTTTTCCATCTGTGGAAAAAAAGATTGTATTTTTTCTATTTTTTTTCTGTTGAATGGAAAAAAAAACTTATTTTTGCATCGTCAAAACGGTTGTGTCGTGAAGGGGAATTTCTCTGTGGCGTTTTGAAAATCAGAGTTATATATTGGTTTTACGAATTCAATCCTACAATCGAAAGGAATAACTGAAAAAACATGTATAGTAAGAGTGAACTAACTTCTAAGGCCCAGATTGAGCTTATTGAAATAGCCAAGGGTATGGGCATTGCAAAAGCTACACGTCTTGATGCACAAGAACTTGTCTATAAAATTCTTGACTACCAAGCATCTAATCCGAGTAAGCAAGACACTGTCGGAAATCAGTCCGAAAATGAACAACCTCGTAAAAGACAGCATCTTAAACCCAGACTTTTGGCGGAGTCGACGATGAAGAATCCTGAAATTCACAGCAGTCGTCGCAAACAATCTGGTGCCAATAAGCCTCAGGGGGACAACACTCCGCAGGAGCTGGCAGAAACGCCGGCTTTCAACCTTCAGCTTTCTTCCATGGAAATGCCAGAAGTGCCTGAAGTACCTGATGTTTTGAGCCCTATGGGGAGACCTATTTTCCGCAATAGCAATCGTGAGGAATCTGCCGAAGCGGCTTCGGTGGTACCGATGCAGGAAAACAGCCAGGCCGAAGAAAAAAACGATGCTCCGGCACCTCAGGAACCTGCTGCAGAGCAGCCGGTAAAGAAAAAACGTGGCCGTCCGCGCAAGAATACCCAGTCGCAGTCCGAGTCCTCGGCTCCTGTTAAAAACAATGCTGTTGCCACTGTTGAAGAACAGCCGGCAAAAGATGCTCAGCAGCCGACAGAAAAACCCGCTGTAAGAAAAAATAATGTTCAGGGCGAAAATAAACCTCAAGCCGATTCTAAAACGGAAACCAAAGCCGAACAGAAGCCGGAGACGAAACAGGATCGTCGCGAATATGTCTTTGAAAAGGAAGGCGTAATCAAGGCCGAGGGCGTCCTGGAGATGGTCCCTGATGGGTATGGCTTCCTTCGCTCGAGTGACTACAATTATCTTTCTTCTCCCGATGACA
This sequence comes from uncultured Bacteroidales bacterium, assembly GCA_937884485.1. GTDB lineage: Bacteria > Bacteroidota > Bacteroidia > Bacteroidales > P3 > Colimorpha. The sequence continues at coordinate 11,842 of CALGCG010000092.1, read as the reverse complement.
TCTATATCTCGCCGGCACAGATTCGCAATTATGGACTCAAGACCGGCGACACCGTGAGTGGTATGGTGCGTCCGCCCCGTGAGGGAGATAAGTTTTTCCCGATGGTGAAGGTATTGGAAATCAACGGTCTTTCCCCGGAACAGGTACGCGACCGTATTCCATTTGAATCCATGACTCCGCTCTTCCCGAACCAGAAGTTCAAGCTTACTGGCCATCCGCAGGAGACGATGTCCACTCGCATCATTGACCTCTTCACGCCTATCGGAAAAGGTCAGCGTGGTCTCATAGTGGCACAGCCGAAGACCGGTAAGACAACCCTGTTGAAAGAAGTGGCCAATGCCATTGCTTTCAACCATCCTGAGGTTTACCTCATGGTTTTGCTCATCGACGAACGCCCCGAAGAGGTTACCGATATGCAACGCTCTGTCAAGGCGGAGGTTATTGCTTCCACCTTTGACGAACCAGCCGACCGCCACGTGCGTATTGCCAATATTGTGCTCGAGAAGGCCAAGCGCCTCACGGAATGTGGGCACGATGTTGTTATTGTGCTCGACTCCATCACTCGTCTCGCACGTGCCTACAACACCGTCCAGCCTGCCAGTGGCAAGGTGCTCAGCGGTGGTGTGGAAGCCAATGCCCTGCAGAAACCGAAACGTTTCTTCGGTGCTGCGCGCAAGATAGAGAATGGCGGTTCGCTGACCATTATTGCCACCGCCCTCACTGAAACCGGCAGTAAGATGGACGATGTAATCTTCGAGGAGTTCAAAGGCACCGGCAACATGGAGCTGCAGCTCGACCGCAAGCTGGCCAACAAGCGCATCTATCCGGCCATCGACCTCACCGCCTCCTCCACGCGCCGCGACGACCTGCTGGTGAAGTCCGATGTCCTTAGCCGCACTCTGGTGCTTCGCAACCACCTCACCGACCTCACCCCGGTGGAGGCTATGGAGTTTCTTCAGAAGCAAATGGCCCACACTCGCGACAACGAAGAGTTCCTTTACACCATGGATAAGTAAACGAGGTTCCTAGCAATGAAAAGAGGTTTTGGATCAGACAACCATTCGGGCGTAAGCCCCGAGATACTTCAAGCCATAGCCGATGCCAATGTCGACCATGCTCTGGCCTATGGCGACGACGAATGGTGCGCTCGCACCGAGGCACTTTTCCGTGAATATTTCGGCCCGCAGGCCAAGGTGTATTTCGTCTTCAACGGCACCGGGGCCAACGTGTTGAATATCGATGCCATGTGCCGCTCGCACGAGGCCGTGGTCTGTGCCGAGACGGCTCATATCAATGTCGACGAATGTGGCGCTCCTCAGCGTGTTGTCGGCTGCCGTCTGCTGACGGTGGACACGCCCGATGGCAAGTTGACGCCCGACCTGGTGAAGACCCGTCTGCATGGTTTTGGTTTTGAGCATCATTCCCAGCCGCGAGCCATCAGCATCACACAAAGCACTGAGCTGGGTACCCTCTACACCCTCGATGAGATTAAGGCCCTGGCCAACCTGGCGCATTCGTATAAGATGTACCTCCACATGGATGGTGCTCGCTTGGCCAATGCTGCCGTGGCATTGGGGTGCTCTTTCAAGGAGATGACTGCCGACTTGGGTGTCGACTGTCTCTCTTTCGGAGGCACCAAGAACGGCATGCTGATGGGCGAGAGTGTGGTCATCCTCAATCCCGAGCTTGACGTGGACCTCAAATATCGCCGCAAGCAGATGACCCAGCTTTGTAGCAAAATGCGTTTTGTGGCAGCCCAATTCGAGGCCTACCTCACCACGGGGCTTTGGCGTCGGAATGCCGAGCACAGCAATCGCATGGCCCGGATGCTGCATTCCGAGCTACAGGCTCTCGGCAGTTCTGCCGTCAAGATCATGTATCCCGTGCAGGTGAACAGCGTCTTCGTCCAGCTGCCTGCCGAGGTGTGGCATGCCCTGCAGAAAGAGTACTTCTTCTACGATTGGGACGAGGCTGCCAATGTGGTACGTTGGATGTGCTCCTTCGACACTACGGAAGAGGATATCCATAGCTTCGTCGCGGCCCTGAAACGTTTGCTTTAGCCTTCTCTCAAAGGCATAATCACTATTAATGGTGACCCCTGCGGGTCACCTTTTTTTTATATCTTTGCAAAATCTAAAATAAACCGACTATATATGTTACTATCTGAATTACAGACTGGTGAACGTGGAGTCGTGGTGCGCGTTTCGGGCCACGGCGCCTTCCGTAAGCGTATAATCGAGATGGGGTTCATCAAGGGTGTCGCCGTCGAGGCCATCCTCAATGCCCCCCTCAACGACCCCATAAAATACCGTGTCCTCAACTTCGAAGTCTCCCTTCGCCGCAGCGATGCCATGAAGGTGGAGATTGTCACCGAGCAGGAAGCCCAGCAGGAAATCGCCAACCATGACGACTACCGCCCCCTGGAAAATCCCGATGTCACCCCCGTGCAGCACATCGCCGACGAGCGCTCCAAGACCATTAATGTGGCCCTTGTGGGCAATCCCAACTGCGGCAAGACCAGCATCTTCAATGTCGCCGCCCATGCTCATGAGCGTGTGGGTAACTACAGCGGCGTCACCGTCGACGAGAAAGTCGGCACCTTCACCCACAAGGGCTATACCTTCAACCTTGTCGACCTCCCCGGCACCTACTCCCTCTCCGCCTATTCGCCCGAAGAGCTCTATGTCCGCCGCCACATCCTCGAGAAGAACCCCGACGTCATACTCAACGTCGTCGACGGCTCCAACCTTCAGCGCAACCTCTATCTCACCACCCAGCTCATCGACATGGACATCACCATGGTCATGGCCCTCAACATGTACGATGAACTCAAAAAGAGCGGCGACCGCCTCGACATCGAACAGCTCTCCACCCTCCTGGGCATGCCCATCGTCCCCACCACGGGCCGCAATGGCGACGGCATCGACAAGCTTTTTGACAAGATTATCGAGGTCTTCGAGAGCCAGGTGCACCCCTCATCCCAGGCGCACCCTGCCGCGCTCTTCCGCCATATCCACGTCAACCATGGCCCCGACCTCGAATCGTGCATCTCCCAGCTGCGCACCCACCTCTACGAGCACGGCTTCTCCGACACCCTCTCCACACGATTCCTCAGCATCAAGCTCCTCGAGAACGACCACCAGCTGGAGCAGTATGTCGCCGACAACGACCCGGACGGCAGTGTGCTGAAGATGCGCAACCAGATTGCCGATAAGTTCAAGAAAGGCATTGGCCGCCGCCTGGTGGACAATGTGGACAGCAAGGGGCATAAGGTCGATGTCGAGGCCGAGCATCAGGACATCGAGTCCGCCATCACCGATGCCAAATATGCTTTCGTCCGCGGCGCCCTGGCGGAATGCTATGTCAAGAACGAACGCAGCACCCTCCACGCCCTCACCGACCGCATCGACGCCATCGTCACCCATCGCTGGCTCGGCTATCCCGTCTTCCTCGTCTTCATGTTCATCACCTTCTGGTGCACCTTCGCCCTGGGGCAGTACCCCATGGACTGGATCGAGTCCCTCTTCGGATGGCTCGGCGAGGCCGTGACGGCCAATATGTCCGACGGCCCCCTGCGCAGCCTCCTGGCCGACGGCATCATCGGCGGCGTGGGCTCCGTCATCGTCTTCCTGCCCAATATCCTCATCCTCTACCTCTTCATCTCCTTCATGGAGGACTCCGGCTACATGGCCCGTGCGGCCTTCATCATGGACAAACTCATGCACCGCATGGGCCTCCATGGCAAGAGTTTCATTCCCATGATTATGGGCTTCGGATGCAATGTCCCCGCCATCATGGCCACGCGCACCATCGAGGACCGCCGCAGTCGCCTGCTCACCATGCTCGTCATCCCCATGATGTCGTGCTCGGCGCGCATCCCCGTCTACGTCATCCTTGTCTCCGCCTTCTTCTCTCACTATGCGGCCTATGTGCTCATGGGCCTCTATGTCTTCGGGCTCATCATGGCTGTGCTGATGGCCAAGCTCTTCAGCCGCTTTGTGGTCAAGGGCGACAGCCTGCCCTTCGTCATGGAGCTGCCGCCCTATCGCATGCCTACCGCCAAGGCCGTCCTGCGCCACACCTGGGAGAAAGGCAAGGAGTACCTCAAGAAGATGGGTACCATCATCCTGGGCGCCTCCATCATCGTCTGGGCGCTCAGCTATTTCCCCACCAATGACGACACCCGCCGCCAGGCCGAGAACAGCTACATGGCCCGCATCGGCAAGACCATCGAGCCTGCCATGCGTCCCTGCGGCTTCGATTGGCGCCAGAGTGTCTCCATCCTCGCCGGCGTGGGTGCCAAAGAGGTCGTGGCCAGCACCATGGCCGTGGTCTATGCCACCAGCGACGAGGAGGCCCAGACGCTGAGTGCCGACTTCGAGAGCGAGGACAACGAACTGCGCATCTCGCAGCTCATCAGCCAGGGCTTCCGCCGCTCCCATGGCGACCGGGCACCGCTCTCCGCCATGTCCATGCTCCTCTTCATCCTGCTCTACATGCCCTGCCTCTCCACCGTCATAGCCATCAAGAACGAGAGCGGCCGCTGGCGCTGGGCCTTCTTCACCATGGCCTACACCATAGGCCTGGCGTGGATAGTCTCCACGCTTGTCTTCCAGCTCGGCTCTCTGCTCTTGTAAACACTTGTTCGCAGCCATGCAGACCGCCATCGTCATCGTAATCCTCGCTGTCACCCTCTGCCTGACCGTCCGGCACATCGTCCGCCTGGTCAGGCAGAAGGGTGGGGGAGGCTGCAGCTGTGGCTGCCACAACTGCCCCCACAACGGGAAGAACTGCCACAAAAAAGCCTGAAACCCCTGGCCCCTCGCGAAAGGAAAAATGTTAAAAAAACTGAAATAACAGAAAATTACACTCTCTTTTCAAAAATAAGTTGTATTTTAGCACTTGAAAACAATGAAGCCAAATTCGTGCAATATATTGTGTGAAAGTATATTGTATGAATTTTAAGAGTTATAATAACACATCAAAAGTGCAAAAAAAAGAAAAAAATATGATGAAACTGAAGAAAAAAATCGCACTGCCCTTAGGCACATTGGTTCTCGCATGCGGACTTATGGCAGGATGCGAGAAAGACATCTCGCCGGTGTTCTATCTGGAGGTTGAGAACGTGTCCGATGGTACCAAGATGCAGGTGAACGGCCTCGGTGGTTCCCGTTGGGTCTCGGGCGATAAAATCAATATCAACGGCACAGAAAAAACCATCGCTGCCGGAACCGGCAACAAGGCTTCCGTCACGGGTATCGACCGCAGCTCCTTCTATCGCGCCATCTTCCCCGCCTCGATTGTCACTAGCGGCAATGGCACCCCCTGCACCGTGACGCTGCCCAGCACCTACACCTATCAGGTCGTCGAGGGCTATCAAAAACTCGACCTCCCCATGGCAGCCTACCTGACCGACGACGAGAGCGACGAGTATGCACTCTATTTCAAGCACCTCACTGGTTCGGTGGTGGTACGTGTCAGCAATCCCTTGACTGAAACATTATATATTGACCGTGTGTCCATCAGCAGCAACAAGTACAGCATCTGCGGCCGCCGCACGATCGATATGGAAGACATCGAAACTTCGGCTTCGGTTGCCGTCGAAGGTACCGACACTGTCGTCTCGATGCTTGTCAATGGTGAAGTTGCCCTCGCCACGGGTGAATCTGTCGACATCCAGATTCCTGTCGCCCCTGTGGGAAGCGACAACCACTTCACCGTCAAGGTCAGCAGCCATTATATGAATACCCAGGGAAGACCGAAATACTGGCTCTTCGAAAAAAGACAGCAGACGGGTGGCAGCATTGCCCGCACCGACATCGCCTATGCAGTTGCTACCATGAATTCCACCAACTGCTACCAGGACCTCCCCATGGATTATGTGGACGGCTACTACATCATCAACACCCCTTCCGATTATGCAACCTTTGTTGATGCTGTTAACACTATAGCTACTGGACGCAACGGCAACTTCCGCAACAAAAACTTCAAGCTTGGCGCCAACATCAATATGTCGGGCCTGACGGTTGAGCCTGCCAACGACTTCCGTGGCGTTTTCGACGGCAACGGCAAGACCATCAGCAACCTCAACGTCAGCACCAGCAACTATACCAATGTGGGCATGTTTGGCGTATATACCCAGGCAGCAGCTCCCTTTGTCAAAGACCTTACGATCAATGGAATCACCCTCCAGTACACGGGTAGTACGACGGGGGATGTCTATATGGGTGGCATCGCAGGTAGTGTTAGGGGTGACAACACAACCAAAATCACCAATTGCACCGTCAAGAATGTCAACTTTGTGGCAGCTAATGTTTCCGGTCAGCAGGACTTTGGCGGCATTGTTGGAAATACATCCTCTAGCAGTAATACATGCACTATCAGCGGCTGCACGGTGAACAAGATTACCGTCAACAACACAGTCAACAAGAAACCCTTTGTCGGTGGCATTGTTGGCTACCCTGGAGGAATACTGGTTTTGTCCAACTGCAGCTTTACTTCGGGAACTGTTACCTTTGCCGGTATGGATCGTTTCGGCGGCTTTGTTGCCTGGAATCAGAAAGATGTCACACTCCGCGACAACTGCACGGCTACGCTCAATGTCACCTTCAATGGCGGTACAAGTGGCGCTCGCCTTGGTGGTATCATTGGCTCGATCAATGGTGGCGCCATCACCTACAATGGCTGCACGGTTTCTGGTACGATGAAGGTCAACAACGCAAGTATTACCAATAAAGGTGCAAGATACGGTTATAAGGCTTCCAGCGCTACCGAATCCGGCACCCCCACCACCTCTGGTCTCACCATCAACTGATCCTTGATAAATATTGTTAAACTGAAAAAGATTGAGAAAAACAATGAATAAGACGCTTAAGAATTATATCGCACCCACTTTGACGGTTGTCACCTTTAAAGTTGAGCGTGGTTTTGCCGAGAGCTCCATCCCCGAGACTCTTGCAGGTCAGGTTAACATGATTCTGGAAAACGAGTTGAATGGCGGCGTGAGCATGGACAATTTCTCCTCCAACAACCTGGAAGGCTACACCGGCCACGACGATTGGGGCAGTGTTTCGGAAGGAAACCATTTCTTCGATTAAGAAATCCTTATCACATGTATCAAAAAAAGAGCCGCCTCATACGGGGCGCTCTTTTTTTTTATTGCCCTCCCCCCGGAGGGGCTGCGAAGGCGGCACAGCGGCGGGGAAAGAAAAAAAACGCCCCGCCCCGGCGTGAAGTGCCGGGGCGGGGACAGGCAAAAACAAGCGTTTTTTTTATGAACGGAGTGTGAAGGGGGAAGGATGGATCAGCCGATGGTGCCGCTGCCGAGGTAGAGGCTGTCGCTGGCCTCGCCGGGGCGCTCGGAGAGCTCGCAGCCCATGGTGAAGCCCCACACATGGACCTTCAGGCCGTTCCACTGGGTGGGCACCTCGACGTTGGCGGCGCCCTCGCTGCGCTTCACGGCTGCCGACAGCAGGCCGCTCTTGGCGTCGGGGCAGTAGAGGAAGAGGTAGACCTCGTCCTCGGCGTGGGTCTTGTGGCTCTCGATGGGGGTGGCGAACTCCACCTTGACGTGCTGGGGAGTGTCGAACTGGGGAGCGTCGAAGCTCACACCCACAAGGTTGCCTTTGGCGAGCACCAGGCCCGTGAAGTCGACGGAGAGCGTGCCGGAGCCCGTGACGGTGGCCATGGGCATGTTCAGACGGATGAAGAGGTTGGTCTCGGTGATGCGGCGTGCCGCGGCGGCCTTGCGCAGGCCCAGGAGGGTGGCGTCGAGCACGTCGGCCCCGAGCTGCGCCAGGGCCCCGAAGCGCATGCGCTGCTCCATCTGCGACGGGCTCTTCTTGTCGCGTCGGCTGCGGGTGTAGCCGGTCATCACCGGAATGCCTTTCCAGAACATGCCGACCACGGTGCCGACCTTGCCAATGAAACCATCGAGAATACCACGATTAACTGTTGCCATAATGTTTGAATTTTTTAAAGGTTAATAAAATGAATTTGTTTGTTTTTTTTGCCTCCCCGGGTGGCCGCCCGGAAGGAAGCGCTGTGTCGGTCGCGACGACAATGACAATATAAGGCCAAAACCGCGGACATGGAAAAAATGTGTATCATTTGTCCGCGGTTGTCCGCATTTGTCCGCGGTTGTCCTATGTTTTTAAATAGAACAATCATCAGTTTCGGGGGCGTTGCCCCCGCCTAAGTTCTTGCACCCCTCTGGGGTGCTTCTCCGACTTATGGGACATCCTCATGCTTTTTTATCGCCGTTTTGTCGAAGCGGCCATTGTCGAGAATGGCATTCCGCCGAAGGACGTCTTCGATTTCGTCACGCAGATAGTAATACTTTTGTCCTATCAGCGTAGGGTGGAACAAGCCCTGCCGCGTCCAGCGCCGCAAAGTACGGGGAGTTATCTTCAGTAGTTGACAGGTTTCTGCGGTGTCGAGCCATTCCACCGGCGGGGTCCAATCCGGCCGTTCAACCGTCAGAACACGTGCCTGGCGCGTAGAGGGCTGCTGGCGCCGCATTAGTTCTTCGATTTCCTTGTCGCTCATGTTCCCTCCGGAACGCACGCTGATGCTGTAGTTGTTGATTCGGCCGTCCGGCAACTGGAAGAAGAGGTAGATGAGCGTGGGCTCGGCCTCGTAGTCCAGTTCCAGGATGTGCAGGATGTCCAGTATTTGTTCTTTGGTCATAATGTTGTTTCCTTTCTTGTTTTTGTTGTTTGTTCGTTGTTGTTCCCGCCGCCGGCAGCGGGGTGTCTCGGTTGGAATTCCGGCGGCAAAAATAGCGGTTTCCGGACCGGCAGAGAGACCGGGGCGGGGGCGGTGTCGTAGCGGTGTCGGCGGCGGTGTCATTATGGTGTCATTCTGTTGATATATTGTTGATATCTTTTCTCCCCACAAACGACATCTTTTTTTATTTTTGCATTTTGTTATCCATTGGACCTACATCCATGAAACACATCTATGGCATTGATAGAGAGCATAAAACGGTATTGCGGCATCGACCTCGACGCCGAGGCGTACCCCGGCGGCGCCGAGCAGGCCGCTGCGCTCTATCGTGCCCTCGTGGCGGCGGGGTGCGACTACGGCGAGCAGCGCCACCTGCTGCTCACGGCCTTCGACCACCACGCCGACGTCGCCTTCGGCGAAGGCTGCATGGACCTCGTGGCGCGCATCGACAGCCTCGCGGCGCGTCGCGCGGCGGTGACGGACCGCGAGGTGGCAAAACGTCATTCCGGTGTGGTCAAGAACAAGGACTGGGGCGCCGGCGAGGCCTATGCCACGCTCCGTTTCGCCCCGGCACGCAGCGTCAGCGCCGAGCTGCTCGACGCCGTGGACGACATGGTGGCGCGCCTGGCCGAGGCCAACTATGTGGAGGCCGCCGCCGACCTGGTGCGCGACCTGCGCCAGGGCCTCGGATACTACCGCCCCGGCGAGGACCCCCTGCGGCGACGCCGCACGGTGCGATGGCTCAAAGGGCAGAACGCCCTCCACTTCTGGGTGGCCGCCATGCTCGGCGGCCGCGAGCCCCTCATACGCGTGGCCGACGGCGCACCGGGATGCTGGGTCACGGCGGCAAGCCTCTTCATCGACCGCCAGGGCCGCGCCTTCACCTACAGCCGCCTCGAGCACGGCATCCTCCGCAACACGGCACAGCAGCAGTGGCTCCGCGCCACCATCCCCTTGACCCCCGCCTCGCCCTGACTTCGCCCCCTCTTCGCCCCTTGTCATATAGTTCTTATATAGTTCTCATATAGTTCCTATATACGGTATATAAGAACTATATAAGAACTATATGAGAACGATATAAGAACTATATAAGAAGGGCCGAACAAGGGGCGAAGCGGGGGCGACGCAGGGCCCTGCCGGGGCCGGACTTTTTTCGCTGCCGCGGCACAATAAAAACGGGCAAAATCAGTTATCAAGGGAAAACGGTTAACGACATAACAACACACAAAAAAAAACAGATACAACACCATGGAGACTATCACCCTTGGACGCAGCGGCCTTGTGGTGCCGCGCAACGGCTTCGGCGCGCTGCCGATACAGCGCATCAGCGAGGGCGACGCCGTGCGCCTGCTGCGCCGCGCGCTGGACGGCGGCATGTACTATTTCGACACCGCACGCTTCTACACCGACAGCGAGGCCAAGCTGGGAGCGGCCTTCGAGTTTGACCGCGCCGACGGCTACGCCCGTCGCAGCGACGTCATTATCAGCACCAAGACCGGCGCCACCACGGTGGAAGGGTTCTGGAAGGACCTCGAGACAAGCCTCGGCCTGCTGCGCACCGACTATGTGGACCTCTACCAGTTCCACAACCTGCCGTTCTGCCCCAAGCCCGGCGACGGCAGCGGCCTCTACGAGGCCATGCAGGAGGCTGTGCGCCAGGGCAAAGTGCGCCACATAGGCATCACCAACCACCGTCAGCATGTGGCCCTCGAGGCCATAGAGAGCGGTCTCTACGAGACGCTGCAGTACCCCTTCTCCTACCTGGCGTCGGAGGCCGACCACGACATCGTGCGGCGCACCCTCGCCGCCGGCATGGGCTTCATCTGCATGAAAGGCCTCAGCGGCGGCCTCATCAGCCACAGCGCCACGGCCTACGCCTGGCTGGCGCAGTACGACGTGGCCCCCATCTGGGGCATACAGAAAGAGAGCGAGCTCGACGAATGGCTCTCCTACCAGGACAACCCGCCGCGCCTCACCGACGAGATGCGCGCCACCATCGAGAAGGACCGCCGCGAGCTCAGCGGCGACTTCTGCCGCGGATGCGGCTACTGCCAGCCCTGCCCGGCAGGCATACAGATACAGGACTGCAACCGCATGTCGCTCTTCCTGCGCCGCGCACCCCACAGCGTATACCTCACCGAGTCGTGGTACCACGAGATGATGAAAATCGACGGCTGCCTGCACTGCAACCACTGCGTCCAGCACTGCCCCTACGGCCTCGACACACCCAACCTGCTGGTGCGCAACAAGGAGGATTTCCTGGAATTCTGGAAGAACAGGAATAGATAACACCCCCATTGTAGAGACGCGGCATGCCGCGTCTCCCGGGAAGGACGGAAACAAAATGACCCATCTGTAGAGACGCGGCATGCCGCGTCTCTGTAAAGACAAAAAAGCAATAACGATATAGGGAGACGCGGCATGCCGCGTCTCTACAGACGACAAAAACGCAATAGCGACATTGGGAGACGCGGCATGCCGCGTCTCTACAGACGAAAAAAAAACGACACTCATGGCATCGGACGAATTGTTTATGGACAAATATCGTGTTCCTTCGGCACGTGCCCCATGGCATAAATATGATGGTGGTCATTATTTCATCACCATCTGCACGAAAGGCAGAATCCATTATTTCGGCCATATAGAAAATGATACTATGACGCTTTCTGCAATCGGAAAAATCGTTGATGGAGTGTTGCAGGAGACATCGTGTCATCAGTCATTCGCCCAAATAGTATCCTATGTTGTCATGCCCAACCATATCCATTTTATTTTAAATATCGACACACAGCTTCTGCCCGAAAACATGCTCGATGACGTGTCGACGCCAGTGGCGACGGTGGTTGGGAGTATAAAGTCGTCGGTCACTCGTGAGGCCCGAAAGATGAATCCGGATTTTGCCTGGCAGACCCGCTTTTACGACCATATAATCCGTAGCACCAAAGAAGCGGCGATGATAAATAACTACATTGTTGAAAATGTCGGTCGATGGCAAATGGATAAATTCTTTTCCACAAGTTTGGCCGGAGACGCGGCATGCCGCGTCTCTACAGTAGGGGCCGTCTGAAAAAAATCATGTTTTTATGGAATTAATAAAAATTGCCCATATCGAATG
>CALGCG010000091.1 GCA_937884485.1 uncultured Bacteroidales bacterium | reverse complement strand
GGAAATGCATACCGGCCAGCTCCTTGGGCATCTTCACGTCGATGGCCTTCATCGAGGCGGGGGCGTTCTTTTCGCTTTCGCGAAAATGGATACCTCCGCGAAGCCTAACATCGCGTATTGAATGCCTTTTATATGCCGTGGCGACCGTCATTTTCATCTCAATTTGCGACTGCAAAAATACAACTTTTCCCCGATATTGCCAAACTTTTCTTCCCTCGTCGATAATACCCACATTATTAGCCCATAGTGGCCTTTAGGTTTTACTCCCCCTTTACTCAAATTCTAATCAAATACTGCGGTGCTCCAACGAAACAACGCAATAAAAAGCCTGTTCCAACGTTGATGGTCATATACAGCAACTACAGGCATTATGGCAAAAGTCAAACCCTCCCTCGTTCAGTACTCCGGTGCCGTCGGCCGCGAGATACACTACACCCGCTTCGGCCGCACCTATTCGCGCCAGCTTCCCGCGGAATACAACGACCGCAAGTCCGAAGCCCAACTGCGGCAGCGGGCACTCTTCAAGGCGCGGCAAGCCACCTCCGCCCTCTTCGGCTCCATCCTGCAACGCGGACTCACCAAGGAAGCTCACGAAAACGGTATGACCGAGGCCAACTACTTCTCGCGCCTCAACAAAGACCATTTCGTGTACGCAGACGGCACTGTCCATGTCAACTATCCCGCCCTGCTCCTCGCCCGTGGCCCACTGCCCGTGGTGGAGTTCACCGGCTGCCGTGTCGACGGTCTGCATGTCGAACTTGCTTTCCGTCCTTGCCTCGATGCCCCCAAAGCCCGACCCGACGATGTCGTCCATATCTACGTCGTCTCTCCACAGGTGGAAATCTGTATGCTGATGACCAGCGTCTGGCGGCAGGACGGCCAGGCCGTCTTCGACCTCCCCGACCTCAACGAGGAAACCTCCGCCCCCGTCACCTACTATCTCTACGCCATCGTCGAGTCCGCCACCACTGCTGGCACACCCACCCTCTCCGCCGCCGAAAAGCAGACCAACAAGCAGCACCGCAACATCAACCGCCGCGTCTCCCTCTCGGTTTTTGTCAAAGAATTATTTCTTAATTTTCAACATGATAGAAAAGGAATGGCATGAAAATTTCGATTTTGTTTTGCAGATTGAAAAATAATGTGTAATTTTGCAAAAAAAATATAATATGGCTGATATTTTAGAACAAATCAGGAACATTGAAGTTCTACGGGAAAATCTGGCGCAAACCAGTTGTGTCACGAAAGACGCTTTTATGAAGTTGTCCGACGGGAAAGCTCCAACGTTGGACTACAATCTACCTCAAAATTCCACGTTTACCACTTACGGACACGTTCAACTGGATCTGGACAAGTCTGCATTTATTGAACAAGAAACAAGTATAGAAAGGGTAGAAAAAGACCACTACTTTAAAGTCCCTGCTCCGGCTTTGCGTCAACAATTCAATCGTAGTATACAGTTGGATTCAAATGACATGGGGATAGGGCTACGGGCAACAGCGATAAGGAAGAAACTGGATGTTGCCGCAGGCCAAAAACTCATAGATGTGTCCCTGCTGTCAGAAACTGAATTAGAAAAAATGACCAATCCTCAATTAGTAATGGGAGACACGTGTCTTAATGATGCGCAGGTGGCCAATTTGGCTAGTGCTGGCTATCGTCCATTTGTTGTCAACAAACTCAATGGGATTGGCTCTCGATTAGAGTATCTGAAAAGGCCGACAGTTGTCAAACCCCGGTTGTTTATTATAGAGGAATATAAGACAAGCTCTTTTTTAGGAAATTATGGCGCTGGTAAAACGTTGCAAACTTTTTCTCTTCTTCCTGGAGAAAAGACCACTCTGACCATCCGAACCTATAAAGACAACACTGCAACAAAGAGCCAATCAGAAAATCTGCTTGACAGTTTTAGTCAAGAAAGTGTGGACGAGATGGAGAATCTGATGGAAGAAGAGAACAATTCCAGCACCACCGAAACCACTTCAAAATCCGCATCTGTTTCGGCAAGTGTGTCTGGTGTAATAAAAAAGATTATCAACATTGGAGTTTCCGCTAGTGCAAGCAAGAATACAACAGCCAGCCGGTCTGCCAACAGCCGCGCTCTCAATCGTGCTTTAAGCAAGCATGTGGAACAAAGCAATTCATCGCGAAATATAGAGATTAACACCAGTTCAACAGAATCTGTGAATGAAGGAGAAGAATACTCCACTGTTCGCGAAATAGAGAACATCAATAAAAGCCGAGTACTCAATTTTGTATTCCGTCAGTTGCTTCAGGAGTATGTGAGTATAACATATCTTTCAAATATCCGCATTGCTTATTCTGATGGATTGTTAGAATCTACTCGTATTGTCGACGTTGAAGAAATGGACGATTTACTCGCGGATGTAATCGAAGCCAAATCGCTAAAAACCGTTAAAGAAAGTATTATCAGGAAATACCAGTATGTGCTGAACTACAAAAAGGAATTAATACCGCTGCTGCAACTAATGCCGGATGATGAAATCTCCCAAAACAACCAAGTAGATATTGAGCCATTTTGGACATGTAAGCCTGAAGGAGAGAAATATACGGTTGGAAATATGGAAGTCAAAATTCCTGGAGTGATTCTCCAAGTACAATCAAACATTCTCCGTACAGACAGCCTTGTGGCAGATGCTTTGTTGGGGCAGGGAGAAGCTCTTGACTGTTTCAATATGAGAGCCCAAGACGCTGTTGCAATTGGGGAGAATCTAAAGAATCTTGAACTGATGCAGAAAATAGAAATCATTGAAAGTATCGAAGACCCTAAAGCCAAAGCTGATGCTTACAAGTCTGTTTTCTTCCAGTATTGCGACAATCCACAAACGCAGATAATCTCAGACACCACAAATTCTTGATTTTAATTTTTTGAAATAAAATCATTGGTTGATATAATTAGCTTATACATTTTGAACATCAATTGCGCCGATGCCGGTACAAAGTTATTGTTTATTGCATGAACAGTATAGATTATTGGAAGAGTCAATGGAATGTAATGGTTGACGATACAGCCATTACTCAAGCAAATGAGATAATAGACACTTTTGGTGTGGCAAATGCCATCAATGGAGTGTATTACGATATAAATGGGGTGTGGCTTGGAGAAGCAGAAAAAAATACAACTAATAAGGTCTATATTGTGGATTCTGTAGAGAAGAACGAAAAAGGTAAAGTAATAAACGCTTTAAATATAAGGCCGTTATCGATAGACACAAAAGAGTTTAAGAAGATGGCTGCCACTGTCTATGGAGAGAGTTCTGCGACATATATGAAGGTTATTTCTGATGAGCTTAAGAAAGAAATGTGCGCAATAGCAATGGTCCATAAGAAAAATAAAATTGCGTTTGGGGCTACTTCGGCGAAAGCAAAAGAGTATAAGCGCCTGACACCCACCCAGATAAATAGATCTCCATTTAAACTAGCCTCAAATGCAGCTGTAATTAATGCATATTTAGGGGGAAAAGATTGGAGTTATGGAGCCGTGATGTGGGATGGTAAGGAACAAGCCATTTTTGATACCGACGATGAACATACAAAACTGGGCGAAATTAGCATAGAACTGCATATGAATACTATGGGATGGGAGATTTCTGATGAGCACTATAGTAAATGGAAGAAAAATATTGGAGATGAGTTCAAAGCGCCACAGGTGAAAAAGGCTGTTTCGGGAAAGCATAAAGACAAAATAACACTATTGTCAACAGCGGTATATTGTAGGTCGATCTTTTGGAAATATCATGAATAGAACTCTGAAACTACTTATTATCATGTTGGCATATGTGCAGATATGCAGTGCGCAGGATGTGAAAGTGGAATTTTCCCGAGTGAGTAGGAGTACATACTGCAGCAGTCAAGGATGTTTGTATTCACACAGTGATACACTGGAGAAAAATACCATATTTTTCTCCAATAAAAAAAATATATATACAGTTAATCGCCATGGCGATGGGGAGCAGATTTATGATTCAATCAGATATGAATACAAAGAAAACGACACTCTGATAAGGCGTCGTTTCACACCAGTGTACTTCACCGAAAGCAATCCATGGAAATTCATTGACTATTCAGAATCAGTAGTTGACACATTCCCACTGCAAGAAAATTCAGTACGGCTATTTGAATACGATAAGTTTTCCCTGCTAAAGTTGTACGAACACCCTTACGAATTCTTGTCGGATAGTGAACCTAACGAGTTGATAATCGTAGATACGATATTGGAGAATGATATGTATAACAAGAATGATCATTCATGGTTAGGTACTAAAAACGAGCATATAATATCCGAAACTAGATTCTTTAAGTGCAATCAGCGCGCATGGCTATCTTTGTGCTGGTATGGTGTGACTTCCAACAGCAAGTTCTTGGCTTTTTCATACACTACAGTAAACAGGCAATTGGTATCTGATTGCTTTATTACGAATGAGTATTGCATAAAAAGAGTCTTTTTATACGATACATACAATCGTTTAGTTTGTGTGTCGATTTCTCGGACAAACATCTTGGGAACTGACGAGTTGGTTGAATGGAATGACACTTTTGTTTACGAAGAGCCGTAATGAAAGAAGGGATTTGTGAATTTAATCAACAGTTACATGGAGTTAAATCATTTTTGTTAAAGCTTGTCCGGACATGAAAGAAACGTTGGTGCAATTGGGATTATTATTGATAGCAGCAATTCCACACCCCGCAATATCGCAAGAACGCATAGAATACGTTCCGGAAAATGTGGAGTTAATATTGTTTTCAGAATTCATTGCCACTGACATTTATGACTCTGCTACACCCTCTAATCATCCTAAATTTGTTATACCTCCCATTGATGATGACACAAATGCATTGTTGTGGCATATAGTCGTTACTGATAAAATTGACAATATGATTGAAGTATATTTTTGATAAAATTGACAATATGATTGAAGTATATTTTTGGCGGTTAGACGAAGATTTTCAAGTTGTCGACACTAATTATAGAGGCTGGTAACACACACCCAGGCCTGTTAAAACTGAATGAAAATGATAAAGGAAGTTCTGCTGCAGGAGCATACCAGTTTCTTAAAAGATATTACACCGAGGAGGACTTCTCCCCAAAGTCTCAAGATAAAGGAGCTATAGTACTAATGACAGTACATAAAGTATTTGATATTGCGACGAGAGGAGACTTTTCATTATTTCAAAGAAAAGCGTCCAATTTATGGACGTCATTCTCTGTGGCAGCGTGGCAGGGCAAAAAACTAGAAGAGCGTTTCATTAAATATCGAGGCCAAGAACTTTCTGGCATTTCAATGATAGCGACCCCAATTGGTAAGTTAATAGAGGTATGAAGAAATTTGTTTTTTCTGGAATTTGTCTTTTTCTTTTCTCAATTAATGTTTCGGCACAAGTTGGTTTTTCGAGTGGGAATTTGTATGATACTATATACGCCACTATAGAATATGAAAATACCCTTATGCGCTTGGTGACAATTGTTTATAAAGATACATTAAAGTGGAATGAAACATTGAAGGTCTACTCTTACCCTGTAGTTAGGAATCAACGAATTGAGGTTTACCGCAATGGAAAGCTAAAACACTGGCACTATATTAAATCCCCATCTAAATATGCCTATACCACGAATGGTAAATTTATCAAATACAAATCAATTCCTGTACTTGGGATGTCGGTTCAAAAAGATGGAGATATGTTTTTTTTTATGGCGGATGGTTGTGAAAACGGATGTGGCATTGTTGGGGAATTTTTAGGGATTTACTCTATGCATGGGGAGACCATGTTTGAGGGTCATGGCATTGGCGGAGTCCCTATCACAGTAGATTGGAGAAAAAAGTTTGGATATGTGGCTCCAACCACCGAGATTGATTATGCGTTCAGTCAAAGATACACGCTAAAGGACGTTTCTATATCAAGTTTTTTTATTAATCCGTAAACCCATTCACTTTACTTTTATACTATTATAAAAGAATCGCAACATATATACATAATAATGTTCCCCCAAAAATATTTCATAATGGCACCTCTATATCAGTGGATGAATAGTTGGAACTCCGTGAGCGACTTTAGCAATATTGCTAACCACGAGGAAGTTACTAATCAACAAAATCTTTTTATTAAAGAGAAAAAAGGGACATACTATTACGATATTCACGGCAAACTTATTGAACAAATAGATTCCGACGAATATAAACGTTATATCGTTATGGATGCTCCAAATGAAAATGGCAATGGAGGAAAATATCATATAACAATTCCCAATAAAGCCACTATAGCGAGAATGAAGAAAATTGGGAAAGATATGCCGAAATGTGAGAAAGGAATTGCAGTTGCAACAGATGGAAGCTGTAGTTCAAAAGATGCAATAGGAAATAAGGAAAAAATCACTTCCACGCAATGGGAAGGGTCTTTAAAAGAATTGTTAAACAAAGGGAAAACTATTGCTTACCTTATTCACTCACATCCAGTGCAAATTGATTCAACTCCAGTAATAATTGGTAGCGAAAAGCCGTCTGATATTGACTTGGAAGCGCAATTTTTTGAAAATCAAGTAGGGACAATTATTAGCTGGCAAAATGTTTTTAACAAGCCTGTACAAGGATATTCGCATGATAAAAATGATTATATAGCATATATCAGCTTTTATAGTAAGAATAGTAAGATAGATGATAGTGTATTAATGCATATGTCTCTTTGGGATTTCGAAAATAAATTTGGTAATTTATGATATGAATAGATTATTTTTTTTAGTAATCA
This sequence comes from uncultured Bacteroidales bacterium, assembly GCA_937884485.1. GTDB lineage: Bacteria > Bacteroidota > Bacteroidia > Bacteroidales > P3 > Colimorpha. The sequence goes on along the minus strand of CALGCG010000091.1, from coordinate 959 downwards.
TACTTTGTATTGCTTCTTCTGGGCACGCACAAAAAAAGGTTATGGATGGCTGTACATATCAAATGTCTTCAAAAGTATGCCTGCGTGATTTTATGATTAATAGTTATTTTATTAATGTAAATCATTGGCTAGTGCATAACGATAGCTGCATATGTCTGACATGGACACCAGGATATATTTCTCGTGATGAAGAGTTGTGGAAACCAATGGCTGTTTCAATGAAACTTCCACTATCTGTGACAGAGGCTTGGGTTATTGATGATTTTTATACTAATTGTATTTTTTTCGTTGACACAACTGGTTATATAATGATACAGTCAGCGAGGAGCGTGTGCTCATTAACAGTAGATTCGGCAGTCGTAATAAATATGGATGATTTGCCTTCGAGAAATCACCTATTACACGTAGAATTAGATCTTTTTAGACGGAAGAGGGATACCGATAGGTGTTATTATTATGCCCGTAAAGATTGTGCAAGTCTTTTTTTCTATAATATACCAGACAAAGATGTTGCCAATATTATTCGTTCGTTAGATGTCCTCAATTGCATGGAACGTGTAAAATAGCAATCATCATGTTTCCATTTAATACTTTTCGTTTCCCCAAAATATTGAATGGTAACAACGTGTAATTCTTTGAAGTAGGGTAAGGATATTTATGTTGTATGATATATAACGAACGTCGAGGCCATTGCTGACCTCGACGCACTTTTGATAAAAAGGGCTCGTGGTTTACATCTCCGAGAGTTTCTTGTAGCCCTCGTAGCGCAGCTTGGCATTGTTCACTGCATTTAATTTTATTTCAGCGGTGTTCACAGCCTTTGGCAGCGCTCAAAGAAATGCAAAACCATTAGAGTTCGGAAAGTTTTTTATAACCTTCGTAACGGAGTTTTGCATTTCTTTCCGTGGCGACGAAGAGTTCTTCGGCCTCCTGGGGGAAGGTCTTCATCAGCGAGTTGT
>CALGCG010000090.1 GCA_937884485.1 uncultured Bacteroidales bacterium | reverse complement strand
ACGCCGACGGTGGTGCTGATGAGCGCCATGTTGTTGTCGATGGCGTTCAGGCGCTGCTGGGCCATCTCGAGCGCCCTCTGGGATTCTGCAGCGGCCTGTTCGTCGGCCATGCGGAGGTATTCCTCAAGCGCCGAGCGGTTGCGTGCTTCCACGCCCTGGGCATTTGCCACGGCCTTCTGCACCGCGTCGTCCTGCACGGAGGCATCCTTGACCTGCATGAGCGCCAGGTCGCGCATTTCCTCGGGGGAAATTGCCACGCCGAGGTATTCGTCGATAATATCGTTGATTCCGGCCATGTTATACCCCCATGTACTTGTTGCGTGCGGCTATGGACAGCGGGCCCCATTTGCCATCCACATCTGTGCCGACGATGCCCTGCGCCCTGCGGATTTCATCATCAGTCGCCGTGGAAGGGTCAAACGCCTGCATGAATTCAGCGTCCGCAGCTGCAGTCACGGGGTCGAAACCGAAGCGGACCACGTTGTTCACGGGGTCGTCAGTCGATAACGGCCCGCCCCAGATGGAGCCGTCGATGTCATCCTCGGGCTGCTCGAGGCCGAAGACATTGCTGTCGTTGTACATGTCCTCGAGCAGGAGCGCGTCCTCAATATCGTCGGTCTCGGCCGCGGCTTCTTCCGCGAGCGCAGCATCTGCCGCCGCCTTCCTGCCGGCGAAATAGTCCTGCCAGTCCTCGCGCAGCTTGCGGTTCGCGTTCGCCTTCTCGATGAACTTGGCCATGTCGAGGAGACCTCCCATGGCTTCCCTGTTGCTTTCCCTGCGGAGCATGTTGTCGCGCGCTACAGCGTCTCCGATATTGCCCCAGATGCCTGCATTGAATGTCCTTGCCATACTTGCTCCTTAGAAAAGGTCGAAGATGTCCCACCACTCGTTCTCGCCGGGGTCCTGTGCCTGCATTCCGGCCTTTGCGCCGAGGTAGTCCGTCATGTCGCCCGCGTAGTCGCTGTTGATGCCCATCAGCTGGCCGAGGTAGCCCTGCTGTGCTTCCGAGAGGTTGCTCATGCCGGTGCCGTAGGCGTTGAGGCGCATGCCTGCAATGTCGGCCGCGGAATTCGCCGCCGCCTGCTTCGCCGACTCGTTGCCCGCCCAGATGGACTGTTCCAGGCCCTTGTCCGCAGTCATGGCGTCGCGTGCGTCGTCGTACATCTGCGTCGCGAGCACGTTGTTCTTGGCGGCCAGTTTGTTCGCAGTGTCGCTCGAGAACATGTTGCCGCCGAACGCCTGGGAGTTGTTGATGGCGTCGTTGGCCATGTCGACAGAAAGCTGGAATGCAGGGTCGTAGAAATCCTGGATCGTCTTGTCGTAGCTGAACAGGTTGTCGGCGTTGTAGCCCTGGAGGTCCTCCATTCCGGAAAGAGCCTTGTTGTAGTTGTCGACGAGCGTGCCGTTCGGGTCCCACAGGGAACCGGCAAGGTCGAGCCCCTGCTCCGCAAGGGCCGTGTTCTGCGTCTTCGCGCCCTCGATGTAGCCTTTTGCATCGTCAAGAGTGCCGAGCGCCTTGTTGATGGCCTCGGACTGCTTGTTCTGGGCGCTGTTTCCGAAAAGTCCGCCGAGCAGCAGTCCGGCGCCGCCTCCGATTGCGGCACCGATAGGCCCGCCGAAAAGGAATCCCGTCCCGGCCCCGGTCGCGGCCCCGCTCATTGCTTCACCAGCCATTTCTTACCTCTTTCTTTAGTTTCTCTTGTAGTTTACCCTAGACCATTGCAAAAAACGCGAATCCGCCAGAAATTCCTTCCGGCTTCTTCACGAACCTGCTTCCCGGTTCCACGACGGCCATGCGGGAGTTTCCGTTAGTGTCGAGGAAATACGCCGGGTAGCGTTCCTGCATGGTGGGGACCTCCACGGCCGTGGCGTCAGCTCCGAAAAGGCCAGACATGAGCGTGCACTTGCCCAGGTACGCCACGCGGAGCCCCTTCTGCGATTCCCTGCCCCAGTCGCCCTCGATGGCGGACTGGATCTCGGTCACGGCCTTTCCGTTGTTGTCGAACACCTTCTTCGGGTTTATCCTGGTGAGCATCAGGGTCTCCTCGTCTGCGTAATCTGCATCTTCGCGGCCGTGATGACTACCTTCACGGGGTCGCTGATGGTGAGCCTCAGCACGTACATCCTGGGCAGCTGGTAGCCTCCGCAGGGAAACCCGCCTCGCCATTCTGTCCGCCAGAAATACTGGCCTATCTTGCCGCCGTGCGCCCAGCGTTCCATGCCCCAGGTGTTGCCGCCGTCGTTGGAGCATTCGAGCATGGCCACGGGGTTGAACGCGGACACGTAGCCGCCGTTTTCGACCGGGTTGCTCTGCGTGGTCGTGCCGGTGTTCCATTCCATCCAGAAGGCGTCGAGCCTGAACGGTGCGAAGTCCTTCACGAACACGGGGGAGGTGCGCCGCTTGATTATCGGGTTGTCCCGGAAGTCGGTGAACTTGTCGGGGTCTACCTGCATGAGGAATTCCGCAGAATAGCTCCCGAGAAAAATCTCGCCGTAAGCCGCCGTGGCGAAGCTCGGTGCCCAGTAGCGGTCCCTGCCCGTAACGGGGTCGCGGGTCGAGCGGTCGAACCATTCCTGCGTCGTCACGTCGTAACAGAAGGTCCTGTCTGCGCCCGGCACGGTCAGCACGTAGAACTGGTGTCCGTTGTAGGCATAGGCGAAGCCGTAAGCATCCGAGATGTTGCCGAAACTGCGTAATTCGCGCTCGATGTTGTTTGACGACACCCTGATCGGGGCGCCGCCGTCGGAGACCCATACGGAGTGGTCGCCGATGGTGTTGGAACCGAGCCAGAACACTTTCCCGCCTAGCGTGGCCACCGTTGCGCCGATTTCCGCGCCGTTGTCGCGGGTATTGTTACCCGTGGAACTGAACACGGAATAGGAATTCCCGTAGGCGTCCTCCGTCATGGTCGGCGTATACACCTGCAGCGACTTCGTGCCGAAGCAGTAGATGCGGTCGTTGCAGAGCACCATGGCCGTGATGCGGTCGGCCACGTATTCCGCCGTCTGGAATTTCGGGAGGCTGTATCGGTCGAGCCACAGGTAGCACACGCCGTTGTCGGCTTCGGCTGCGATGTTGACCGTATCTGTCAACACCGTGACACCGTCCGGGCCGTACTGTACTTGGCCGTTTACGAGCTTGTATATCTCGCGTTCGTCGCCTGTTCCGCCGAGCACGTACGGGTCGGTGTAGTACCAGGTGTCGTTCTCGCTGTCGTTGATGCAGATGACGCCCGCGATGCACACGACATGAGTCGGCGTCGAGTATTCCTCGCCGATGTCGGTGCTGTCCGCCGACTTGTACACGCGAAGCGGCGTCTTGAACTGCCTGTACTCTCTGTTCTTGAGCGAGTAGGCGTACAGAAACGAGTTGCCGTCAACCCATACGACATGCGAGTCGATACCGCCGGTTTCAGCGAAGACGACCTGGGACGGCCTGCTGGTTACCGCGGAAATCAGGGTCTTCTCGAGAATGCCGCTGTCATTTCGAGTGATTCTGTAGATTGATGCGTCGAATGCCGCGAACATTGTGCCGTCGGAGGCTGTGAATAGCCCTCTGCAGCCGATACGCGTTTCAAAGGGAAATTTGAGTACGGCCCTTTCTCCCTCGACAGAACGCAATACTTTCTGCGTATATCCACGTGGTTCCGCGACTTCCTTCTTCTCTACGAACATGTTGAGCAGTTCTTCGGGTGAATCCATCATGACGTCGGATTTCGAGGACCCGCCGAGAAATCCGGGTACTGGTATTACAGAAGGCATCGTTTACCTCCAGACTCTCGGGTTCTTGAATTCGGCGTGGCGGTCGTAAGGCCTGCGGAGTTTCCGCTTTACGGGGCGTTTGCTCGCGTTGCTGTCCGTGATTGCGCGAACGGCGTCGTCGAGGAGTTTCTGGTAATCGGCGATTACCGTCTCCTCGAATGTCGCCTTGGTGGCTGCTCGGACTACCACACCGTACTTTACGACCTGCTCGTATATTTCCGGAGCGACGAACATGTCGTCGATTTCGAGACGCGGCAGCTTCTTCGGGTACACCAGGAACGCGCGGAACGTGCCAAGCGCGTCAAAGTGCAGCGTGGCCCGGTTGTCGTCCTCAACGACGAGCGAAAACCATTCCGGAGACGTGGACGGATTCCGCATTCGGAAGATGTCGGGGTAGGACAGTTCGCGGAGCTCGACCATATCCGTGTCGGAATGCTTCCAGTAGGCTGCGGCCATACCGACAGGTACGTCGCCCTGGACGCACCCTTCCTCGGCATCCTTCGTTATCGTCAGTTTCCCGCCCTTGACGACTGCGTCCATTGTAGCGAATGTGAACGGGAAGAGGCTGGATTCGTTGTACTTGCGGATGACCTCGTTTGCGAAGTTTACGCCCTCGCTCACCTGGCCGTCATGTAGGATTCCGTTCGGTGCGAGCCCGATGAACTGGTAGGCCTCGCCGACAATCTTGCGGATTGATTTTGACATTTCGTCTCCTTAAATAAAAGGGCCGGCTGGCCAAAGCCAACCAGCCCGGAACGTCTGCGAAGAGACAAATCCGTTACTAGAGTTCCCAGTACACGGTGCGCACGAGACGCGGGTCGACAATCTTGCCGCAGAAGAGGGTGTCGAGACGTCCGTCGTTGGAGGCTTCGTTGAAGTCGCCGTCGAATGCGGTGTGGAACGACATCGTAGGCACGGTGGTCGAGCCGTTTTCGCAACCCTTGATGTCCAGCATTTCGATCGGGGTCCAGTTGAGGGCCTCGCGTGCGCGGACGATGCCGACTGCGTACTTCTTTTCGGCTCCGGTGAGCCACGTGATGGCCGCATCCTCGGCAATCTTGGCCACGGACACGGTCGGAATGTAGCCAGCGCCAGTAAAGTACACCGGCAGAATCTTGAGCTCGGCTTCGCCATCGGCGACTTCGGCATCTTCCTGCACGACGAACGCGTACGGGGAGTTGACGAGCGGGGTGCCTGCACCGGTGCAGCGGTTGACGCCTTCGATGGTGAATGCGGAACCCTTCTTGATGACATCGACGCCTTCGGCGATTCCGTCGATGACAAGGGTGCAGGTGTCGGACGCATCGGGGATGGCATCCTGTTCCAGGTCTTCGGCGACCGCGCAGTTTGCACCGGGATCGTCACCGGTCTCGACGACCGACATGAACGGTTCGTCGATAAAGGGGCAACGGTGGAACGTGCCGATGGCGGCATCGCCATAGAGTTCCTTGAGCTTTTCGGAGGTGGCGTCGAAGTGACCCACGCCCGCGGTGACGGGGAGGGAGGAAAGGTAGCCCATCGTGTCGGAATCGAGATGGCCCACGAGGGTCATGCCGGTGCGCATCTTGCGCAGGGATGCGAGTGCGGATGCGAGCGCGAGGAAATTGCCGGAGTTACCGGTGGCTTCGTCCTTTGCTGCAACGACCACGCCGGTGGAGCGCAGGTACGAGTTGTCGATGACCTGGCGCACGAGTTTTTCGGCCATGGAGTTGGCGGTCGGCTTCACGAGGTCTTCATCGACGGTACCCATCTTGAAGCGTTCCTCGACAACGGTCCAGCTGACCTTGCCCTTGGCGTTGCCGACCACGAGCGGCACGCCGTATTGCTTGACGTCGCCGTTCATGTTGGCGACGCTCATGGCGTTTTCGCTCTCGACGTCATCGTTGACGGCGGTTTCGCCCATGCCGTCGAAATAGAGCGTGGCGCGGGTGCCGGAGCGAGTTCCCTTCTTGAAGAGGTCCTTCGCGTAGTTCTTGGATTCCTTGATGAAGTTGGAGCTGTCGAGCACGGCAGCGGTGAACTTGTCGTTCAAGGACTGTACGGTAAGTTTGTTAGGCATTGTCTTGGTCCTTTGTTAAAGTCTTCTTATCGGCTGCGCATCGCCTTGATGAGTCTCGATACCCTTTCCTGGTCGGAGAGTTTCGAGAATTCGGTAATCGCGCGGCTGGAGCCTCCGAACTGTCCGATGACAGGCGGCTTTCTGCCGTCCGTGTCGTCGGGGTTGCCGTCGGGGTTCCCGGGATTTCCGTCCTGGCCCTTCTTGCGGGCCGCCGCTCCTGCCTTGGCGAGGTGGCGCTCGAGTATGTCGAGCTGTTCCATCTGCTTTCTTGGCGAGAGCGACCCGAGCAGTTCCATCTTTTCCGCGTTGCTTTCCAGGTAGAGGATTACGTCCGCGGGGATGTTGCAGTCTTCGAAGAGCCATTTCTGCAACGTGGAGCCTTCATTGGTCTGGAGGAACGTGTTGATGGCGCTGTCCTCGTCGTTCACGACCGAGATTACCGCCCGCTGCTGTTCCTGGGAGAGCGTGCGCTGCATGCTTTCCTGGAACTTCTTCGCGAACTTGCGCTGGACTTCTTCCGCTTCGGCCTGGCCGGCTTTTGCTTCGTCGTCCTGTTTTGCCTTCGCGTTGGCGCGTTCTTCCATACGCTTCATGATTTCGTCGATGGCGGCATCGCGCTTCGCAGCCGCGAATTCCTCGTCCGTCTTGAAATCTTCGCGCTTCAGGGACTTGGGCTTGTCTCCGCCGAAGCGGGCCTCGAGTTCCTTGAACCGTTTCTCCCAGGCCTCGTCACGTTTCCTCAGTTCTGCCTCGAATTTCGCCTTCTCGTTACGGCGGATTCTGTCCACGCGTTCCTTGAAGGACCTGGTGTATTCGGGGTTCCCGTTTTCGTGACCTGTCTGTCCCGGCTTGTCGTTGCCTGCGCCGTCCACGTTGGCGGCCTTGTCCTCCGGCCTGTTCGGACCATCGGTTGTTACCGTGAAATCCGGGGTTTTGCCTGCGCCGGACTTTTCCGCAGTGTTTCCAAAGATGTTTTCTTCGCTCATGTGTTCCTTCGCGTTCACCGTCGCCACGTCATACGGGCAAAATCGCCCTCAATGGGTAGTGTATTGGAAGGTGTTGCAAAAACCGGATTTTTTACGAAAAAAAATCCGCCCCCTCCTTACGGGGACGGATCGGCAGTTTTCCTTGTCGGGGAATTACATCACGGGAGTGTCCGGTGGCGCAACCACGGCGGGTGCCGTCAACGCTTCCGCGGCCTTCTCGGCCTGTTTCTTCTCGATATCGAGACGTGCGGAGACAGTAGCCTTCGTCACTTCGGCGTTCAGGTCCTGTTCGGCCTTCGCAGCGTCGGCCTGCGCCTTCGCCACGATTTCCTTGTCCTGCGCGGCAGCATCCGCCTGGGCGTTGAACTGCTCCTTCTGGGCATTCGCCTGGAGTTCCATCTGCTTGAGGAGAATGGCATTGTCGTTCGCCATCTTCTGCTTCTGCAGCTGTGTCCGGGCGTCGATCTGCTTGATGGCGAGGTCGCTCTTTGAACGCAACTGGAGCTGCTGGGACTCGATGGTGAGCTGTTGCACCTGCTGCAACAGCTGCTGGTTCTGTTGCTGAACCTGTACAAGCTGCTGCTGTGCCGCCGCGAGGGCCGCCTTCGGGTCGCCGCCGAGGAACGCTTCCTGCACTGCGGGGGGCAGGAGCTTCACCATCATCTGCGCGAGTATGGGAGCCTGCTTGAATTCGAGGGTGTTCATCAGGCCTATGGCGAGTACGCCCTTCATTTCCTCCGGGACGAACTGCATCACGGCGAGGAGGAACTTGCGCTCCCTTTCCATCTCGGTGAGCTCGATGCAGCCGCCGTCCACCTTGATCTCGTAGGCCCCTTCGGGAATGTCGAGGCCGTACACCAGGATGATCATCTGTGCGAGCACCTTTCCGGAAGCCTTGACGGATTCCCGCGTGTGCTTCAGGTAGTGCGACACGTTGGACTGGCTCGATTCGGTACGGATCATGAACTCGGTGGCCGTCACCTGGTCGTGGATGGTCTGGTCCACGATACCCGTCGGCGAAATTCCGGAGGCGAACTGCATCAGCTGAATGGAGGAATTGATGACATTCTGCACGTCCTCGACCTGGGCGGTCATCTGTATCGGCTTCGGCTCCTTGAGTTCACGGCCTTCCTTGTCGTGCGTGCGGTAGTGCAGGTAGGCGTCCGTGGAATAGTTCGCCTCGGCCCATTCGTCCTCGTAGTCGTCGATGGCCTCGGCAGGGCCCATGAAGCCGACTTTCGGCACGAGGTCCAGTCGTTCCATCATCTGGCTGTTGGCGTAGTTCGCACGGCGCTGCATAGGGCGGAGCCTGTGCACGAGCCCGGCAAATCCGTGCTCGTCTCCGAACCACTTCTTCTCGCCGACAAAGGCGATAATCGGGACGCGTGAGACGCCTTCCAGGAGGTCGGATTCGACTACCTGCTCTCCTATCAGGCGGTGGAACTCGCAGTTGTGACCTTCAACGCGGAAGTAGGTGAGGAGCGGCACGAGTCCTTCCGGAATGGCGAAATCGTCTCCAAGGTCCACGAGCGTGGTCTTCTGCGGCTGCTTCCCGCCCCAGATGTCGGTGCCGAAGCGTTCCTCGGCCTCGGATTCCTTGATGAGCTCGATGACGACCGCCTGCTTCGCGTCCGCCATGGTCGTGGACTTGGCGTCGGCATCCCACACGACCTTCGTCACGTCGTCGATGGCGTGGTATCCAACCACCACCTCGCCGTCCTCATTTTCCTCGGTGGTCGCGTAGCAGAAACCGAGCCCGGCGCACACCTCGTCGTACGTGGCCGAGTCGTGGGCCTCCTGCATCTCGAAAGTGTCCTGGATGTCCGACAGCTTCTCGTTAAGGGTCGCGATGGCCTCGCCGTACAGGTCCTTGTATTCCGGCTTCGGCTCTGCAGAAGAGCGGAACGGCTTCGCGGAGATGGGGTTCACCACCGCCGAGATGGGATTCTCGATAACGGGGATTTCCTCCTCGAGGCGGTTCTCGCCGCGGTTCGTGCGGTCCGTCTTGTCCCACTGCTGGCCGGCTGCGAACTCGCGGTCGGCCTTGATGCGCTTCACCTGGTCCCGGTTCCGTTCGGAATTCTTCTCGATGAAGTCCTTGACCTCGGCGACGAGGTCGTCGTTGTATTCCTGGAGCTCGTCATCGCTCATCTCGGCGACTGCAGCTTCCACGGCCTCAAGTTCTTCAGTTTCGTCCATTTCTACGCTCCTGTATCATTTTTGAAATTTCGTCCCTTTCCGACTCCGAGAAATGCACCTGTTCGGCGACCTTTAGCGCTTGTAGCCTGTTGTGACGGCGCGCCCTCTGGAGGACAGTCCTTCCGTCGCGACGGAACCAGCTTTCTCGCCACGCCTGCGTGAATAGGTTTTCCTTCACATTCCGGTTCAGCCGGAAATCCTGCAGGGCGTCGATTTTTTCCGAAAGTACCCTGTTCGCCGGTGCGTTCCTGTCGATGCCGTCCATCCTCGTGAGCGTGTCGCGCCCCACAACGATAGCGACGGCCTCCGACACCTGGTCGCTTTTTAATACCTCGTTCACCGCCTGTATCATCTTGTTCTTGACGAGCGTGTAGATCCAGTTGCTCGGTTTCGTGCACTGCGACGGCATGTACCTAGAAGCCTGGTTACAGACATGCAGGTACACGATGCTGCATACTTCGGCCTTCGTAATCTTGTCGAAGTTCTTGAAGCCGAAGTTCTCGTCGCACATTACCGCGTCGGTAAAACGGATGCATACCGCGCCGAACTCAGGCGTAAGTTCTGCGTGGTTTGCGGACCGAATGGCGTTCTCCCTGAGAACACCGTCCAGCCAGGCCTCGTCGACCCTTCCGTTGATTGTCGGCATCTGTTCCATAGTCTTTCCTCTCTAGTTTACTCTACCGTGTTGCAAATTTCTTCCCCACGCGCTTGCGAGGTGTGTTTCCTCGGTTTCCTGTCCGTTCTGACACGATTTCGTCGACGGACACGTTCACCAGGTCGGCCTTCGGGCCACCGCCGTAGAACGTGAGCACGAAGGCGTCGGAGCGGTCCGGGGAGCGTCCCAGGAAATCCTTGATGATATCCTTGTCCACGAGCTTGAACTTGTTCTCCTTCACGATCTGGTAGCGCTGTGCCCGCAGTTCCTCGGCGAGCTTCTCGTCACGGATGATTCCCCCGCCGTTGAACCAAGCCTTCCCACGGAAATAGAGCTCGGCACGCACGTTAAGGTAGTGCTCCTTGTCGGCTGGACCGTCGCCGAACCCGACCTCGTTCACGTTCTTGTGGCCCTTTCTGCGGCGCACGTCCACCACGCCCGAACCATAGGCCATGTCGATGTTTTCGCGTCTCACAGTTACCCGCCTCTCCCTCGCCAGCACGTAGAAATCGTCGATAGCGTCGGATATCTCGTAGGAATCGCGGCCGTGCAGCACCTTCAGCGCGTCGCCGCACCAGTAGCCGAAACGGGCGCAGATGACGGAGTTGTCGTCGCCGAATCGTGCGCAGTCTACCCCTATCGCGCAGTACATCGTGGCCGCGAAACGGTCGCTGAACGGGATACACATGGAATTCTGGAGCACGGCTCGGAGGAAGACGGCGTCGGTGCCGTCACCCTCGACGATGAGCCCGAGCACCTGCTGGTTGTACAGGTCGGAGCCCTCCACGTAGCGTTCCTTCAGTCGCGCCTTGTATTCCTCGGTCGTGAACTCGTTGTCCAGGCTTGTCGCGTGTATGACGCAATCCGGGTGCTTCTGGCACTCGTCGGCGAACCACATCTCGGGCTGTTCCATGTTGGGGGAGGAGAGGTAGCGGACCCAGGGGACGATGCCCTTGCCGCGGTTACGGTCTTCCGCGTTGTTGCGCATCTCGAGGCAGATTCGGCTGGCCTCGTCGAAGACCACGCCGTCGTATTCCGTGTACCCGAGGATGCCGGACGGGTTCTCGTCGGTACCGCCGTCGCAGCACGCGTCGCCGAATTCCGGCGGCATGCCTATGTGTCCGTCGGTCTTGTTGTAGTACCTGTCCGGACGGTAGTCCGGCATTATCGTCATGAGGATCTTGAGGATGTCCCTGTAAAGGACGTTCTTGAGCGCCTTGGAGTTCTGCGCGATGGCGAGGACACGCCACCCGTCGAGCATCTTGAGCACGATGGACCATGCCGCGACACGGGTCTTTCCCGCGCCGACTCCCGTCTGCAGGATGAGCAGCGGGTCGTTGTTGCGTTCAAGGAATTCGAGCTGGAATCCGGACATCGGGGCATCGACACCGAAATACTCCGGGCTGTCGTTCTCCTCCGGTTCCCATTCGGGGTCGTACCATCGCCACTGTACCTGTCCGCTACTTGGCATCTTCCGGCGTCGCCCTCCGGAAGTTGATGATGATGTCCCTCTTCACGTTCGCGTCGGCCTTGATGTTGATCTGCTTGCCGTTTACCATCTCGAGTATGCCGGCGCCATGCTTCAGGAAGCTGTCGTACTTGCCCTGCTCGAACAGGCCGTTGGCCGCTTCCACCATCTTGCTGAATAGGTTCGCGAGCGTCCCGTTCCTGTCGGCCTCGAGTATGGCGTCGGAAGAACGGAGCTCCGCCTGTGCCTTGCGTACGGCGACACCCTTGCTGGATATGGCTTTGGACCGCGGGTCGTTCTTCTTGAGCCGCGTCTTCTTGCCTATGCGGGCCATGGTGGCCCTATCTGCACCCTTGCCAGCCATACGCCTGTGATTCGCCTGTCAATGTGTTGAAATCTTTACCTTATCGTGGCACCGAAAAGACGTGCCAGCGACTTCGTATCCCTGGAAGCGTTTCGCCTGGCCTTCACGTTCGCGGCTTTCCTCTTCAGGGCCTTCACGTCCACCTTCGAGGACTTCGAGACCCTTCCGGTAGGCGTGAACACGGGAGACTCGGCACGGGCCTTCCTGACGCGTACGGCACCCGCAGGCTGCCTCGCCTTCTTCGGTTTGGGCTGCGGTGCCAATACGTCGTTCCAGGAGTCTCCGGCCTTGTTGAACGCCTTCCTGTACGCGCCCTTCCTCTGCGCCGTGATCTTGGCGCGGGCGAGCACCTTGCGGCGGCCTGCCGTCGTGGGCTCCGCCATGCGTGCGGCCTTTCCCAGCGTCTTCTCCCAGTTGTTCGCCGTGAGCTTCACGGGGGCGAGGCTCTGGCCGAAGTTGAAACCGCGACGGAGGATGCCGCCGACCGGGTTCATGGCGAAGCCTATGACGCTCTGCGGGTCGAGCCCGACACCGGCAGGTACCTCCACCGTGGAGCAGAGGCAGTTGATGTGGGAGATCCTCCAGGTGTCGCCGATGGTGTAGAGTCGCCCCGTGCGTCTAGAATCCATCTCGGAGCACCGAGCGCAGCACGCGGGGTGCGCGATGAACGCGTACCTAGGCCCTGTGGCAGCCGCCACGGGACCCGTACCTGCCGCGACTCCTGCAGCCCTGTTGAGGGCGCCGTTGAGTACCAGGCGGGCCATGGCTATATCCTCGTGAAACGCCCCGGATTCGGCGGGAGAGCCCTGTTGAGTTTCTCCTCGAGAGAATCGAGCCGTTCGTTTAAGGCCGAGACCGACTCGAGGATTTTCGCCCCGTCGGCCAGCAGTTCCTTGAGTACGGCGAGCAGTTCCTCGCCCTTCTTCACCTTAGCGGTGGCGTTGTTGTCTTTTTTCGCAGTGGTCATGGTACAAGTTTACCATCAAAAACGGCCCGTGCACATACCCTGCGTCAAACTACGTCATTTTGTTGTCGTGCGTTGTCGTGTAATGGCGTGCGTTGTCACGACATCCGTGCAAGCGCAATGAAAAAGGCCCGTAGACTTCGAGCGTCTACGAGCCAATTGCGATAAATCTACGAGAACGTCATGCCTGCGTGCCAGCAGGCGGATTATTCTGAGCCGCGACAACGGTCGCAGCAGCAGCCTCCGCCTCGTAGTCGGTAGTCGTCTTCGAAGGCGCCCTGAACGTGAACACGGTCTTGCCGTTGAAATTGGACACGCAGAAATCCCCGTTGGAGATGATGTCCATGCCTATGAGGATGTCCCACTGCCCTCCGGAAATTCCTTCAGTCACCATCAGGCTCCTTGCCCTCATCCTCCCGTTCGGGAGCAGCACGTCGACGAGGTACACGTTCACGTTCGCCGGCCCGTTGACTCCGCTCGATACGGCCATTGACACCGGTTTCAGCCCCAACGCCATAGCCACATCCTTCGTGATTACGGAATTGGTCGCCCCGGTATCCCAGAGAGACCTGAAACCAGACCAGTTGTCGGCCGCCGGGTTCTTGATCTTCACGTCCGCCATCAGGACGTTGACAATGCTGTCGTGCTTGATAGTGAACTCGGGCATCTATGCGAACCTCACCCTCGAGTTGAACACCTGGACATAGCTCTTGCTATCAGCATACTTGCACTCGTATATGGAAAAGTTGCCGGCACCGAATCTGTCGCAGGCGAACTTGTAAGCGTCGTCTGCCGATTCAAAGTCACCGACAACCGCCGCGTCCTTGATTACGACAAACCGCCCCGCGTACTTTTCGTACAGCGAGGAGACGTTACTCATGAAATAGTCAAAATCTCTTTGAAGTGGATAGTCAGCCATAATGACCTCCTTTGTCCAAAATGTAGAAAAAAAATTGTTATCAGAGAAAGAAATCAGGAATCGGTATCCATAAAACAACCTCGTCCATAATATACATTTTTTTTGCACGCCAGGCAAAAATACTTTGTATCTACACCCCTCGGCTCGTTCTCGCGCGGGCGCGCGTAGAGTTGAGTAGAGGGTTATTTACATATATACGATGATGGTTAAAGGGAGATAAATGGTTATTGATTCCTGCTTACGGCTTCCTACTTCTTACTTCCGACATCTTACTTAGGTTACGCTATAGGCACACCAACGGGTAAGCCTACAGCCTATCCGTTCGGTTATCCTATGGGTAAACCTACTGGTTTCTAAAATAAAACCTAGCGGTTATCCTATGGGTTTTTGTTCGGTTTTATCCTTGCCTTGATTCCATCGAGACTGTTATCCAGCGTTTCTTTCAGAATGTCGATAAATTCAGCCGTCGTTATCGGCTCTATCTTTGACGGCGACGACGATTCAACTTGAACGCCAAACAAGTCTTCTACAGACATGCCAATCTGCAACAGCCTTTGGCAGAACTCATAGGACGGCACACCGCCACCGTTTACCCACTTGTTCACGTTCTGAACGCTGGTATTCAGCATCTTGGCGAGGTCCGTTTGGGTATATCCACGCTCTTTCATGAAATTCTGAATATCCATAAATCCTCTTTTTCGGGTTTATGTTGTAAAAATAGATAGGTGTTAAAAAAAAATTGAAAAATTTTTAAAAAACTATTGACAATTCAATTTTCCGTTTATATATTTATCAACGCAAAGTTAAAGATTAAACGCTTCGTTTAATAAGGAGTAAAAACATGGCTGCTTTAGACTTGAAAAGGATAATCGAACGTAACAAGGAATATTTCGGCTCGGAGCAAATGACCAACGAAGAATTTCTCGCTGACGGACTTTTCGAGACCGTTTGGAATTCTAAGGACTATCTCATCGAAGATGTCGGGGTTTCGTTCATTCTCAACACTCTGCGTAACGGTTCCAACATTACCAACGAAGACAAGGTAAAGATTTTTGACGCGGTTCTGAACGACTGGATGAAAGAAGTGTTCAAGGAAATCAACTGGAGTAAAAAGAACAATGGCAGATAGGGTACACATAGCAGTGCCAGCGGAAACGGCTGAAAAGGTCAAGAAACTTGCCGAAAAGCTCGATGAGACAAACGGCAAGATTGTCCGCATGGCTGTTGAAGAGTTCGCCAAAAAGGAAAAGGCTAATGGCTAATGGAAAGGTCCTTAAAGGTCCTTACTGGACCAGGAACTGGATTGAAGCCATGTGGCGTTTCACGAACGAGAACTTCGTGGACTTCGATACTGGTGCGGTCGATTACGAAGCACTTGGGAAAGAAGAATTCCAGTTTCGGAAGGCTCTTTTCTTTCGCAATTTCAAGAATTCGGAACGAGCTAAAATGGCATTCGCTTCAGCCGAAGACGATTATAAAAATCCCGTCGAAAACGGCAAGAAGGGCGGTCGCCCGAAGAAATCACCGCAGGATGCCCCGAACGGTAACGCCGGGGTGGATATGTCGGACGCCCGCAACGGTGCCGCCTCGAAATCGCCAACATCCTGCGACACATTCACGGCAGACGGGGACACCCGCGAGGACTCCCAGGATCGCAAATCTGGTACGTCTGCCAACAATTCCGGAAACGGAGGCTCTGGAACAAGCCAGGCTAGGGAAAGCCGGCGTACGGGTGCAGGCTCCTTGAGAAGCGACTGTCATAGCGCACCCGTACGCTTGCCCTCCTTCGACGAGTTCACCGCATTCATCGACGCCCAGGGCCTCGACTACACCGACGCCCGCGAGTGGTGGGAAATGACGATGGTAGACCGCGACGGCAAGGACCGCTACGGAAAGCCCATCGGGAACTGGAAAGTCACCTGCCGGCGCTTCTGCGAGGCGAAGGCCAACAAGAGGAAGACCGCAAAATGAACATGGAAACCATCAACCGCAACCGTACCGTCGCGCTCTACTGCATGCTCACCGGGCGATACCACGAATACTGCTCCAAGTGCGCCATGCGCATGGACGAGCACCGCCACGCCAGGTACATCTCCGAGCGCGACGCGGACGAGTTCCTCGGGTACATCACGCCCGCCGTCGAGCGCTTCTGCGGCGATTCGTTCGCCAAGGGCCTGAACCCCGACACGCCGCCGCACCCCATCGCCATCGCGATAGCCATCAGGCACGGCCGCAGCGCCATCCGCGACACCCTCGCCAAGCTCGGCTGCCCCGGCGAGCTCAACAGGGTATGGGAACTCATGAAGGCCCACGGCATGGAAAGGGAGGCGGCATGATCTCGGAGGAATTCAAGAGCAAGAAGTCCCGCTCGGTGTTCACCGTATCCGGAAAGACGGAGCGCACGTTCCTCACCGTTTCCGGAGAGGCCGCGACGAACAGAAAGGTGCAGGACGAGGTCGCACGCATCAGGAAGAGCGGCGCCACGTGGGACGAGGCCGTATGGACCGCGAAGATGCTCGCGAGCACGTACTAGGAGGACGGATGAATTTCGAACGCATAAAGGCTCCCGACGGCATCCACGAGGACGTGGAGAGCAACGGGTACGAGAGCGCGAACATGCTGGCGCTGGCCCTCATCGGTGCCTCGGTAGGGGCGACAATCATCGGCGTGGCGCTGCTGGCCGTAATCTTATAACAAGGAGTAACGAAATGGTTACACAGGAACTCGACACTCAATACAAGGAACTCAGGCAGAAGGCCGAAATGGCCCGCGACGAGGTGCTCTTCGGGCTTCTCGACGAGCTCAAGTTCCACCCGGACGCACTCCGCAACGCCATCGGGTCGGTGGCGTTCCGCAGGCTCGAGGAATACAGGTCCTACGAAGAACAGGCGGAAGCCGCCTTCACCGAATGGCTCGGGAGCCTCGGGGCATAAAGTTTCACACAAACACAAGGAGACACACCATGGCTAAGGAAATCATCGCCGTAACGCCCGCCGACATGGGCGACATCGAAATCACCAGCGCCGCACTTGACGCGTACCGCTTTGCCCGTTCCCTGCCCGTAGAGATGGACGAGGAGACCGAGGCGGACATCATCTCGCGCCGCAACCTCTACAGCGTCGCCTTCCGCGACCTGACGGAGTTCCGCAAGCGCATCGAGAAGCTCGCCAAGGACATCAAGGAATGTACCGAGCACATCTACAACATCGGGGGACCCGACCAGCTCCCGCCCGAGGGCGAGGACGGCGTGAAGATTTCCTGGAGCAAGCAGAGCTACACGCCGAAGTGGTCCGCCGAGGGTGCGGGCGTCGAGGTCATCCGCTCGCTCTCCAAGAAGGGCCTGCTCACCGTGGACCAGGCACTCTGCGAGGTCACCGTGGACGCCGTCGTACGTGCTTCCGGAATCGACAAGAACAAGCTCATTTCGATGTTCCCCGACGCCATCGTCGAGGAACCGAAAAAGCGCACGCTGAGCATCAAGTAAGGAGGTATCCATGAGCAAGCTCGCCGAAATCCAGGAGGCCGTGAAGGCCCCGAAGAACAAGAACAACAGCTTCGGAAAGTACAAGTACCGCAACTTCGAGGACATCTGCGAGGCGGTGAAGCCCGTGCTCGCGAAGTTCGACGCCGACCTCACCGTGTCCGACAGCATCGAGAACGTGGGCAACCGCTTCTACCTGGTCGCCACAGCCACGCTCGCGGTGGACGGCAAGACCTACCAGGCGAAGGGTTACGCCCGCGAGGGGGAATCCAAGACCGGCATGGACGTGGCCCAGCTCACGGGGGCATGCAGTTCCTACGCCCGCAAGTACGCGCTCTGCGCCCTCTTCCTGATCGACGGGAGCGAGGACTTCGACGAGATGGACAACAGGAACGAAGGCAAGCCGCAGGCGCAGAAGCCTGCAGCGCAGCCCGCACAGGCGCAGGACGAGCCCGACAGCGACACCCGCAACTTCCTCGTGGCCATGAAGAAGCTCGCGGCCAAGAACCGCCAGGCGTACCTCGACGCGCTGGGAAACATGGGCTACGAGGGTGCGGCCGACATCCCCGTCGAGCGCCGCCGCGAAATCTACAAGGTAATCTACGACGCCGTCTACGGCGCAACAAAGTAAGGAGGCCAAGATGGCAAACCTCATCAATCCCGAAACCAAGTCCGCGAAGATCTCCGACACCTACGTCAACTGGTCCGAGAACCAGACCACCGGCAAGAAGTCCGGCGGCATCGTGGTGGAGGTGGAATTCGAGGACGGGACCAAGAAGCAGAAGCTCCTCAACCTCACCGAGAGGGGCGCCGAGTACACCGTGAAGACGCTCCGCAGCCTCGGCTGGAAGGGCACGAGCTTCGCCGAGTTCGAGAACCCGCAGCTGGTCGGCATGGCCGTGAGCGTGGTGCTCGCCGACTCTACCGACAAGGACGGCAACGTCCGCGTGGGCGACGACGGCAAGCCCTTCCGCGAGATCGCGTTCATCAACCCGGCACGCGGCTACCGCAGGGCGAACCACGACGAGGCCGTAAGCCTCGCGCACCATTTCGACGGGTTCCTCAACGCTGCGGCAGCGAAGCGGACTGCATACGCTCCGCCCGCGCAGGATGACGGCTACCAGAGCGGACCGGACGACGACCTTCCCTTTTAGCCGTGTCTCCGGCTGAGCGGAGTGGCCCCTTCCGCTGAGGAAAAAAGGGGCACCACGGCAGGCTCGGTGCGGCCACCACGCGTTTTTAGCCATATTGGACTTTTTTTGTTCCGCGCGGTGGTCCCGGGGTCCGATTCCCCGGATGCCTCTAGGGCCGATGGGCGCATGACATACATTGCCAAATCAACACACACGAATTCCGCGCCCGGAAGCCCGAACAGTCACACATCAAACGGAGACACGCTATGAAAAGACAGACAATCACCATGAGCGTCAAGGACGCAAGGCTTGAAAAAGCAAACGAAGGCGAACGCAAGTACACCTTCAGGACAGTCGACATCGACCAAATCCAGGCATACGGCAACATCCGAACCGGCGATGTCGCGAACGACGACCTCGTCGCGTCCATCGGCGCACTCGGCATCATCAACCCGCTCACCGTCGTGCAGGACACCGGCATGGCCTCGTACTACAGGCTCATCGCCGGGTTCCGCCGCTTCGCCGCGGCCAAGAAACTCGGCCTCAAGAAGGTCCCGTGCCACGTCGTGGACAAGGACGAGAGCCTGGGCGAACTCGCGCTGTCCGAAAACGTGTCGCGCATGGACATGGCCCCCTACGACGAGTGCATCGCCGTGCGCAACCTGGTGAACCTCAAGAAGACCCCAGCGCAGATCGCGAAGAGGTTCGGCCGCACCGTGCGCTGGGTCCTTACCCGCAAGAAACTCGCCGACGCTGGCGACAAGGTGCTGGAGAAGGTCAAGGAAGGCAAGATCCCGCTCTCCGCGGCCGCAAGGCTCGCGGAACTCCCCGACAACGTATTCAAGGAGGAACTCGAGGACATCGGGTACACTATTTCCGACTGGGAAGTAAGGAACATCCTCGAGCGTAACCGCATGGACCTGGAGAAGGCCCCGTTCGACCACTCCAGGTGCCTGAAGTGCGACAAGTGCAGCGCCTGCCAGAAGGATCTCTTCGACGAGGACCCGAAGGCGTACTGCCTTGACAGCGACTGCTGGGAGAAGAAGGTGAAAAAGGCCGCCAAGGACAAGGCCGAAGCATTCCGGAAGGACGGCTACGAGGCCAAGGTCGGCTACGAATTCGAGACCGACGAAGAAATCGGCAGCTGGGAAAAGGACCTGCTCAAGCAGGCCGAGGAATCCAGAATCAAGAAACGCATCATTGTCAATCCCGAGACGTGCAAGGAGAAGTGGTACTACTCGAAGAAGGACCTCCCCGGTTACCACGAGGAGACCGAGGAGGAACGCGAGGAGGCAAGGAAGAAGCGCGACGCGGAACACCTCGCCGACAGGATCCGCACTGACATGCACAAAGACACCTTGAAGAAGCGCATCGCCGAGAAGATTAGGATGGGCGGCGACAAGGACGACATTATCGCGCTCCTGGTGTTCCAGTGCGCCGACTTCGACGATCTCATCGACAAGGACGAGTACGACGCGCTGGGAGTCGAGCACAACGACGAGGACATGTACTGCGCAGGCATCAAGGACATCAGCGACCATGCAAGACCGTGCGACTTCCTCGATGCCGTCAAGGGCAGCGTCAAGCACATTCTGGACAACACCTACGACATCGACATTCTCAAGAAGATGTACAGCATCATCACATTCGCGGACCCGGAAGACGCGAAGCCCACCGAGAAGCAGGTCCAGGCGGAAATCAAGCGCAGGAAGAAGGCGAATGAAAAAGACGGCGACCCGAAGGAAGCCGAACCCGTGGACGACGAAGTCGAGGACGAACTGAGCCGCAAGAATGCCGGAAGCGAACACGACGAAGAAGAGGAGGGCGACGATGAATAACGAACAACGCCCGAGGTCCGCCATGTTCCAGGCGACATCGCTCATGCTCGACGCCATGCGTGACCTCAAGGAAAAGAAAATCTCCCCGCAGGAAGGCGCCACCATCGCAATGCTCGGGAAGGGCGTGTGCGACATGGCCAAGGAAGCCTGCAACTTCGTGAAGGCCACCGGCTTCATCCCCGTGGATTCCGCGTTCGGCTCCGACCTTCGCGAAATCGAGCCGAAGGTGTCGCGCGAGGCCCTCCAGGAGCAGCAGGCGCGTCTCGAGGCGCAGGGCATGAAGTACATCCCGTCGAAGCGGGAAAGGGCGGACTTCTAGCATGATCAACTACTGGACAGAGGCGGAAATCGCCATGCTGCGGGAGAACATCCTGCCGCCAGGAAGGAAGCTCAAGAGCGCCTACACGAAGGCGTTCAGGCTCGGCATCTGCTTCTGCCCGGTCACGAAGAAGTCCTTCAAGGCGCAGCGGGAGCAGGCCGCCTACGTCACGGGCTCCGTCATCAGGGAACTGCAGAAGACGGGCAAGGTGCGGGCCACCGCGAGGAAGTACGGCATCTCCTACACCACCGTGATGGAGATTGCCCGCAAGGCCGGAATCAAGGTGAACCCGGATTCCCTGCAGAAGCGGGCCGAGACCATCGTGTTCGAGGGCAGGAACTACGCGTGGCACGATTCCGGATACTACTGGCGCTGTACCACCGGCAAGCGTGAAAGCCTCGCAAGGGTGCTCTACGAGCGCGCCCACGGCCCCATAAAGGGCCGCAAGGTGGTCGTGTTCAAGGACGGCAACAGGTACAACCTGGACGTGTCGAACCTCGTTTGCATGACACCGAGCAGGCAGACGAAGGAACGCTACGAGAAGGACCCGCTCTACCGCGCCTCGTGCATAGCGGGGCTAGCCCTCGGCAGGCTACGCACACAGATCAACGAGACCGTAGACCCCGAACTGAAAAAGAAAAGGATGGAAAACGCATGGAAAACCAGGAGAGGAAAATGAAGACGCTCACGTTGCCGCTGAAGAAAGAGTGGTTCGACATGATAAAGTCGGGTGAGAAGAAAGAGGAGTATAGGGAAATCAAGCCGTTCTGGGAAAAAAGACTTCTTGATTACAAGGCGATTAAAGCAGATGCGCCAACACTAGCGCTTAAACGCTACGTGTTACGCATTCCGTATGATGTTTGTAAGGATTATCCAAGAGGCTATGATTCACTCGTCTTTACCCTCGGCTACCCGAAATCTGACGACACCGAGCGCCGACTGGAATTAAGGAACCCTAAAATCCGCATCGGCACGGGCAAGCCCGAATGGGGCGCGGAATATGGAAAACAATACTTCATCATCACTTGGGAGGCCTAAGATGAAAGACGAGAAGCGCTGCCTGAACTGCAGGCACGAGGGAAAAATCTGCATGCGCCAGGGATGGGGCGGAGACGAATACTGGTGCGAGTGTAAGCAAGGCATGCCCGAGCGCGACCGCCGCAGCTTCAGATGCGAAAAATGGGAGGCAAAATGAAGTGTGACGAACTGAAAGCATACAAGGCGGACGTGACTATTCCCGTATACGGCACAATCGCCGATGCGGAGGTATACCTCAAGGATAAAGCAGACGCGGCCATCGCAACCCTCCGGGGAGCGAATGACGAAAAATCCGAACGCATCGTGGAACTGCAAAAGCAGGTGGATGAACTCAAGGCGAAACTGAACGAATCGGAAGAAGCAAGATATGAAGCGGGTGCGGACGCAGCCGATTACTACCAAGATAACTGCAGGCTGAAACGTGCGTTGTACAAGGCTTGTGCGAACTGGGCACTATCTACACTTGCGTGGCTGGATTGCATAGATCAGGGCGAGCCTAGAAAGTGGTCCGAAATGAGGCAGAAGTGCCTCAAGAAAGTGGAGGAATACAAATAATGACACAAGAAGAACTTAACAAGATTATCGAGCAGCACCAGCACTGGATCAAAGAGGACTGCGAAGGCTGGGAAGATATGCGCGCCAATCTCGCGGGCGCCAATCTCGCGGGCGCCAATCTCGCGGGCGCCAATCTCGCGGACGCCAATCTCATGCGCGCCAACCTCACGGGAGCCAATCTCGCGGGAGCCAATCTCGCGGGCGCCAATCTCGCGCGCGCCTATCTCACGGACGCCTATCTCACGGGCGCCAATCAATTCCGCCTAGGCAAAGTGCTTGACGAACCTCTGACGGGCTACAAGAAAACAAAGGAAGGCGTGGTCATCACTGCCGAGATTCCCGCGGGTGCCATCGTGTTCTGCATCAACGGCAGTAAGTGCCGTACGAACAAGGCCAAGATTACCGATATGGACGGTCACGAAGTATTGCACTCGCAATATGACAACAGTTTCGAATATCGCCTCGGGCAGGAAATCAACATTAAGGACTTCAACCTGATGTACAACATCGAGTGTGCCAGCGGGTTCCACTTTTTCAGGACTCGCGAGGAAGCGGAGGTATACTGATGAGTGAACTGAAAGAACACATATTCTGCGACATTGACGAAGTATTCCCGCGAGGATATTGTGGCCCGTTGCCATCACACGAAGCACGTCCTTACTACCTCAAGTCCGAAGCCGATGAGGTGATTGCGGAGAAGGATGCGGAGATTCGTAGACTGAAAAACAGAATCGCTCCGAAACAATCGGATAAGACTCTTCAAGAGCGATTGAACGAAGTATGCGAAAAGCATGGAGTGTCAACTTTACAAGACTTGGACTGGGCTTTTTGTATGACCGAAGCTAGGCTTGAAGATTATGCGAAAATTTCAATCGACAAGCATAAAGCCTTGGAAAAAATGTTGCAGTATAAAGTGTTGTATAAAGAAAAGTGCAGAGACATCAACACGCAAGAACGATTCTTTGCTCTGAAAATCGCCCACCAGAAGTACAAGCGGTGCATGGCGATGCACGATTATTGCCTTTGCGAGTTGGAATTTTCTTTTCGTGACCCTTGTATTGAGCGGTCTACCGAAGGGTGTGTCCGATGGAGAAAGTGGGCCAACCTTTGGCTGGAACTTGCCGAGAAATTCAAGGAGGCGAAATGACCGAGATAGATCTCTGCGAGTCAATCAAAAAGGCGGATCTTTTCCCAGAATACAAGCTCCACGAGGAAGTCGGCATATCCGGCGTTTCGTGCGATCTCGTATATGAAAACGGCGACAAAGTCTTCTGCATCGAGGCAAAGATGCATCTCAACGCGAAGGTGATAGAGCAGGCATGCCGGTGGCGCAATGTGGCCACGGCCTCATTCGTTGCCGTCCCGTTTGGAAGCGTGCACGACTGGTTTCACAATCCGAAGCGCACTATCATCGAAGAGTTAGGTCTCGGACTCATCCTTGCAGCAGACGGCGTGGCTCGTTTCGTCCTTGATTATTACAACCCGTTAGTAGAAAGCCCATACCGCTCGAACAATGGCATCTATCAATACCCTGCGGATTGGGAATACTGGCGTCCGTGTTTTGACCGTATAGGCGAAAACGAATGCCCCGCAGGTAGCAAGATTGGCAAAAGAAGCACAACATTTACGCGAACGATTGACGCCTTGAAGATTGAGGCAAAGAAACACCCGGATTACAACCTGAAACAACTCCTCGCAATCGTTCCGACGCACTACTCAAGCATAAAAAGTGCAGAGGGCGCCATTCGCAGATACGCAAAGTACGGAGTAGTCGAAAAATTCTGGAACACGAACGAAATCATATAAACCAACAACCGCGCGAAGAGCGCAAAGGAACAGCAAAATGGACAACAATGAAAAGAAAATGTGTGACGGGCTTCCGGATTTCCTCAAGGACATTCTCGAAGGAAAAAAGAAGCACGTGGACACGCCCAGCGAAAAGATCATCAAGCTCGCTATCGAGCGCGACATGACCTACGACATGATCCAGGGCTACAAGAAGAAAATCGAGTCGGGCAAGCAGAACGGCGAGGACACCTCCTTCACCGAGATGCAGGTCAAGCAGCTCGAAATCTACAAGAACATGCTGGGCGACCAGATCAAGAAACTCATCGACGAAACCTAACAAGGAGTAAACAACATGAAAGCGACAAAGAAACCCGTAACCATCGAATGCTTCAAGTACGATGGCGACCTCAAGAACAGCAACGGCGAATACTACGTTCCCGAATGGGCCGTGGAAGCCGAAAAGAACGGTACTATCTTCTTCAAGGACCAGGGAGAAATGTACATCAAGACGCTCGAAGGCGACCACCGTGCAAGCGTCGGCGACTACATCATCCGTGGCGTGAACGGCGAACTGTACCCCTGCAAGCCGGACATCTTCGAGAAGACGTACGACATTGTGGACTCCGGTAACCGTGTGCGCGAATTCGTGGAGACCAAGCACGACCTCCTCACGACCAAGTACACGAAGGTCCTGGAAGAGTCCGAGTACCAGTACAACGCCCCGCACACCTTCCAGGTCATCAAGGCACAGGAAGAAACCTCCGAGGAACACAAGGGCGAGAACCTCGTGCTCTCCGAGATCCACTTCCAGGAAGGCCCCATCAAGGAATGCGGCGTGAATGGCGTCTGCAACGAAGATCTCCTCGTGATGGTAATCCGTCGCCTTCAGGGATTCCAGGAATCCAAATTCAGGTGCCGCGAAAACGCTATGGCGATTACCAAAATCGAGGCGGCTTTGCTGTGGCTGCGTAAGAGAACGATGGCCCGTGAAAATCGCGGAGTTGAAGGGACGCACACGGTGTAAGAAAACAGTGGCTGTAGCTTAATTGGTTAAAGCGCGGCTATACCCGAATATCGGTTCGACTCCGATGAAAGAAGGTGTTAAACGGTTACACGCGGGAAGAAGGTGCCGAAGGTTGCGGGTTCGACTCCCACCAGCCACATAAACCAGAAGGATATTCGATGAATTCAAACATAAAACCGTCAAAACTCATCAACAACGAGGCGTATTACACATTCGGACAGGCTGTGCAACTCTTGCCTTTTTCTGGTCGTACGCTATGCAGGGAAATCGCTCGTGGAAAGATACGTTCTCTTGAGATGGGAACAGGAAAATTTTTCAAGCCAGAATGGATTGAGGAGTATATCGAAAAACATATCAAGCAGCCAAAGGCGGCTCCGCATTTAGGTAAAAAGGAAATGTAATATGGACGTAAAACTTAATTCCGAAATGATCGATCCTGAAAAGGACTTGATGCCTGTGATGGACGAAATCTACTATACTTTCACCGGCGCTATGAAGATGACCGGACTCAAGGAAAGTTCACTCCGCAACGAGATGAAGGAAAAGCGCATCCGTGTCTTCAAACACCCTGTTCGCGACCTTTTTTCGAAGGCGGCCATCGAGGAGTGGACAATCAACAGAACCGTCAGGCCTGATTACAAAAAAAAGTAGTACATGTCCATAACGCTTGTACAGAAGAACAAGTCAAAGGGTATCCTCACCTGGTACGCCCGAGTTCCTGACCCGTTGGCGAGGGGGTCGGTGCATTTCTTCAGTCTGGGTACCACGAGTCGCCCGGAGGCGAAGAGGCTACTGCAGGAGCGAATCCGCGAGGGGGCCTTCGATAGCAGGGTTTCGCGCCAGTCCATGACGCTAGGCGATGCCGTGCTACGGTACGAGAAACACCAGAGGGCGAAGGGCATAAAGAGCGACAGCATCGACGTGTTTCTCCGCGCCATGAAGGCGCTCAACCCGCTATATGACCGGCCTGTCGCCGAAATACGGAACAGCGAACTTGCCGACGCGTTCCTCGCCGCGAACGATACCAACAACCCGACGACATACAACAACCACAAGACGCTCATTTCGTCTTTCTTCAACTATGTCGTCGACATTCTCGAACTGCTGCCCGCGAACCCCATCGGGAAAGCTATTCCGAAGCGCAAACGGACAAAGACCGAGCGGCACTTCTGGACGAAGGAGCAGGTGGACCGCATTGTCGCGGCAGCTCCAAATCCGGAGACGAGGCTTGCATGGGCTTTTATGGCTTTCGCAGGGCTTCGCAAGAGCGAGGCCTGCGCAATGCGTCCTGACAACATCCACGATGGCTATATTTTCGTGAGGGGCAAGGGTGACAAGCCGGCACGGGTTCCCGTATGTCCAAGATTACAGAGGGAAATAGACCGGTTCAACGAGAGCGGCGTCGACTGGGACAGCCTTCGTTGCACCGAGTACACACTCACTCGCATCGCGGCCAAGGCAATTCCGGAGGGCTTTCCTGGCAGGGCGCATGCGCACCGCTTCCGTCACAGCTTCGGGTCGAACCTGATTCGTGCGGGAGTGAACATTAAGGTTGTGCAGAAACTCATGCGTCACGAGAACATCCAGCTCACGCTGGACATTTACGGCCACATCCTGGATACGGATGCCGAGGATGCCATCGTGAAAGCATTCCCTTGACATTGCGGTCTGGATAGTCTATATTTTCGTCACCCCTCCTCAGCCTTGTTTGGATAGCAGTATCCGGCAAGCAGGCCTGCCCGACAACGGCGGGCCGTTCTTTTAAAAAAAAGTGAATACTTTAATGCATACACCTTTTTCAAACCGCTCCACACAAGGAAAGAGCGAAAATATATAAATTTAACAGCCACTTTTGGCGATTTTCTTTGTTTTTGCACTCTATGCTCGAATTTATGCAATCTTATACCATTGTTTAGCGTTGTTTAACCTTGTTTTAATTTGGTAATACGTTGCACAATTTCGGGAAATTTCGCATTTAAAAGTGCATAAATTCGTGCATACCTCACAAGAGGCTGCTAATACTCAAACCAGATGCCGTGTTCCTTGTTGTACTTCTTGCGTTCGGACGGGACCATTCGCCTGGGACGCTCGTTTTTTTCGTTCCAGATTGAGTCGTACCAGTCAAGAAGCCGGAATCGTTCCAAGTCGTTCGGGGCGACTTCGCCGTTCAGGATGTCGTACATCCCGTTCCAGAAATCAGGATAGCTTTCTTTTACATTGAGCCTCCTGTCGAATTCCTTCCTGGAGGAATCGTCCAGACCGCCCCACCATTCGTCAAAGAGCCGAGACAATCCGCGGTACTTGCTGTCCTCGGGACGGGCCGAATAGATGCCGGGTTCCATATTTCTGAATAAGCTATATTTTGCGTCATCATTAAACACGGGAAGCTTCGCATAAGCCGCATCCATCCGCATGCTATCTAGAAGAGCCTGGATGTTCTTCGTACGAAAGTTCTGCGGAAGGTCGGATGTATCTACCTGTAGTTGTACGTTTTTGTTTTTTGGCATGCTTGCCTCCTTGCGAAGTGATTTTTTTCACAGTTTAATTTTTATATTATTGCATCAAGAACAAATTCCGGTTATATTTATAGTATGCGGTTGTTCATAATTTTATTATTCGTCGCTTGTTATTTCGTGGCCTGCTCTGGCACACGCTGCATCGCCTTGGAGGGTAAAGATCTCTGCTACCGTAGCGACAAAACGTACATTCCGAACAAATTGCAAATGAAGCATCTCCGTGCTCAAATGGTTTTCACGATATCAGACTCAAGTTCATGTAATTCATTCTTTTATCCGCATGAAGATAAACCGGATACACTGTTTGATTTAATAGTCTGGTCTCCGAACAACTGTCAAGGTGGCGATACTTCCTATGTAAACTACATTTACGAATCCGAGGCAGAAATGCTTGACGCAAATTTTATAAGGTTTCACCCCCGCGACAGCGTCGAATCGGCTTTCCTGGAACATATCGGTATCGATCGAAAGACTCTTTTGGATGTGGCGAGAAAGTTGAGAGACTAATACGCTCTAAGTGCCGCCACGATGTTTGCACGAATGGGCCGCACGTGCACCTTGCCAGTGGAGTTTGATGGCGTGGTACATTTACTTGTTCCGTACGCCTCTACCATCAGATTGTTGTCTATGGCGATTGCCGTGTGCGTAATCTTGTCTACGGCCTTGCCGAAAAAAAGAATGTCTCCGTCGAAAACGAAGTCCTTCGGCACATTCTTCCAACCCTTCTTGCAAAGCGTGTCGTGAAGCCCCTGTGCGGTCACGTCCTTGCCGTCGTATAGTCCGAGAGCCCACAGACACTCAAGGACAAGGCCGGAGCAGTCGAAACCGCCGCCGCATTTGCCAGAACCGTCACCTCCCCAAACGTACGGCCGGCCAACGAACTTTAGTGCATATTCTGACAGTGTCATCTATCCCTCCACTCGAATGTAAACAACCTTGAATTGGTGCTCGTGAGCGCATCGTCCTCTTCGTATGCAGAAGTTCCGAAAATGCGCACCGAGTTGTAGACGCATGCCGCCTTGAAGGATCCCATCTTTGCCCATCGCAGGCCTGCACGGAGGAACTGGTCGCCAAGCAGGCGCGACACGGGATGCTCAAAACCGAGCGCGAGGCATGGCGTGTATATCGCATCGTGGACGAGGTAGACGAGCGACTTCTTCTCGTCGCCGATCTGGTCGATGAAAGAATCGACAAGCACCCCGCCGCTGCGGAAGTTCGTCATGAACCCCTTGAAGAATCGGAATACCCACACGCCTTCGCTCGTGCTCACGCGAATCGTTACGTCCTCGGCCACGCGGTAGAGGCGGTTGCCGATGGGCGTCACCTTTAGCGGAGCGGGCGATGTGGTGATGGAGTAGACCTTCACAGCGGCCCCTTTTCCGGCGTGTGAGTCGGGCAACTACGCGTAATCATCGACAGCTGTCCCTGTATCACACCGAGTTGGTGCTTGATTTCGCTCATGCTGTTTTCAATCTTGTCCATGCCGTCTTCGATCTTGTCGAATCTGTCGTTTCCTTCGTTCATCCTTTTTTCTAGGTCCTTGATGCGGATGAAGAGCCAGAATACGAGCAACATGGCAGGGTAGCCGAGAACGTTGCCGATGTTTTCGAAAATAGAAAGCGTTTCCATAGTTATTTACGAATGCTACGGTGATTTAGGTAAAAGGTTCTACTAGAATATCAAGAACGCACGTACCAGTCTTTCGCATAACGAATCTTAGAACCCAGTCTGTGAACCAAAGCGAGAATTCCATTCGTCCGTTATTGTTTGAAGCCAGCTCGTATTGCGTTATGGAAGAAAAGTGTTTTGTTTCGCCGTGTCTTACCGTAAAATCGATATCGTTGTATCTTTCTATGTTCGACATGTTCTGGTAGTCCTTGATGACAAAGCCTTTTACAGACATGTCGTTTTCCGAGTTGTTCGTGATACGAATTGAAACGGAGGACAAGTTGCTCAAAACGGAAAAATCGTAATCTTCGACTGAGAATAGCGTAGTTGTTTGACCCGGACTCGATACGTCGACTCCCGTGGAAAAACGCTCGGGAAACTCAGCAGAAATCCTGTATTGAGCCTTGCCAATAATTCCGAGACGCTCGATTGATATGTTTTTGCCAGCGATAATTTCTGGTAATCTGCGAGCCGTCTTTGCTATATCGAACGACACGTGTCCGGTTTCCGGATCGCGACTAAATCCTGCTCCAAAATCTGTGGCTACGTAATCGCCGAATGAGAGGGGGCCCTCTACTTCAGTCGATTTGGAAGAATCGAGAATCATCTGCTGCGCACCGATATTTTCGCGGGCTAAGCTTTTTTCTTCCTCGCTCAGGTTCTGTCGTACGTTCGCGAGTATTTTCTTTATGAAGCTCATGGTTCCTCCTAGATTACGTATTCGTTGTCATCTGTATCAACTACCTTCAGGTACGGTCCCTGGACATCGTTTGCACGGACATAGTTCGCCCATGGGTTGACGTTGTATGCGCTTTCGAAAAGGTGGAGCGTCTTTTCCACTGCCGGTGTATCGTATTGAACCACAACGGCAGAGAGTGCCCCGGCCACGCTGCAAGACGGGAAACGGTATGTCGTGTTTGCCGTCAAGTTTACAGGCGTGCCCGGCGTGTATTCGTGCGCATAGAGCGTAACGCCGCCAATGGTCCCGTATTGCGTGACATTTACAGAGCAATTATCCCTGCTTGAAAGCCGCGTTACGAAATCGGAACTGTAAACGTCGCCGCCGAATCTGGAATAGTCGTTCGGGTTTGTGTCCAGCACCACCCATTTCTTAATCGAGACATCCTCTTTGGGCGTTACCGCCTGGAATACCATGCCCGAATTTGCCGGAGTAAGGGAATTGCCGAAAATCGTCTGAACGGTAGATGTAGCCTTCAGTGTGAAGTTGTCCACCACGTCGAAAGGCCCTGTTTCTTCCGGTACGGCAACTTCTCCGTTACGTATTTGCAGGAAGAATCTGGGCACGGAGGGTCTTTCGTTGTACCCACCGCTCCAGGGTCCGATGTAGTAGTTGCCATTCCCGTCGTTGTAGTAAAGTCCGCTTGTCGGGTCGCTCATGCTGATTTCGGAGCCGTTGTTCAGGATATTCTCCACGCCGACCGTAAACCTCGGAATCGCGTTTACCGTATTGCTGCCATAGCCCGGGCAACCAGCAAGAAGCAATCCCTGGGAATGTTGGGACGGCAGATAAAGACAGGCGTAATACACCTTGTCGCTTTCGAGTTCGGCGACGTTCGGGTTTATATTCTTCAGCGGGAACTGGTTCAGGCCGCTGGCAACGCTCACGGGGCCAGTATCTCCAACATAGTCAGTTGTGCCGTAGGGATGTTCCTCGTCCGGGAACTCGAATGCGTAAAGGGCCAGCATTATTTTGCTGCCGTATCCCTGTTTGGCATAGATTCCGAGTAACGTCGCGTCTTCCTGACCAGCGGCGACAACCCTAATCTTGTTGTTGATAGGGACGGTAAACGCCTGGCAGAGCATCGTCGCACCATTGGATAGGGTCGTTACGTTTGAATCAGCAAAATCGAACATGGCGGAAATTCCGGGCATATCGAAGTTCACCGTCAGCTTCTTGTCGAGGTCTTCGGTGATTTTCTGGACTTCCTCGACGACCTCGCCGACATCGGAATCGGGGTTGATTTCAAGTTCGTTGGTGTCTTCGTCGATGGCAAGGCCTCCGCCTTCCTTGACCTTTACGGAAGTCTTGTCTTCGTCGATGTCGATACCGGCACCAGCGGAATATTCTGTTCCGCCTCCGCCTCCGGAAATGCCACCGATTGCATGGACAAATAGGTGCGAGACCTTGGCCATCATGGAGCCGCTTTGTTCCATGCACCTGAGCGTGAATGTAACGTTGCCTGGTTCTTCGAGCTTTACGACGGAACCGCACCAGAACGTCTGGAAATCGGGAATCGAACTGTCGAAAAGGAAGGATTGCGCGCGCAGTTCACGGTTTCCGTACTTGATTTTCAGGTCGTACTTTTGGTACGTTGTCGATATCTGCTGTTGTTCGAAACAGCCTGCAAGCTCTATCTTGAAATCGTATATGCCGGCGGGGAGCGGCATCGATATGTTCCCTTCGCCCTGAACCTTCTGTGGCGTGTCAAGAACCGTCTCGGCAGTCGTCACCTCTTTCCATTGGCCTGCGTTCAGGAAGTGTCCCCAGAAGTCTTCCCCGGAAGCCTTCTTCACGTCGATTTCAAATGTCTTGGTGTTCGTCCGGGGATCCGTTTCCTCGCTGATATCCAGAGTCCCCTCCGGGCTTATGATTTCGACATTCGGGACGCTTTCTACGCCGTTCACGGTATAGACCGTGTGTCCGTCCTCTGCTGTATCTTCGTCGATATCGATGTTTCGGCCCGGCAAGACTTCCGTCTTTGCGGCAAGAAGCCCGGAAACCAGGTTTTCGATGGCTTGCTTGACAGAGCTTGCGAGGCCTACAAAGAAACTTCTTATCCCAGTTTCCGGATCGGTGCTGGGGGTGACCTCGATCTCGTCGTCAGTCCCCTGCACATCGGCATAGTAGTTGAACACGTTGTTGTCGCCGTAGTGGACGGATGCGGTCTGAACCGGCTGGGCGCAACCGACAGGGTTCATCTCGCTGTCGAACCAGCGGAACTTGTACCTGCGCCCTTCCTCCAGGAACACTTTCACGGGAACCCCGTTCTGAGAGGGCTCGCCATTCGCGTCGAGCTGTATCTGACACGGATTAAGAGCCGACATGTCAGCGTTTGCCCATGTGGCGATTTGATGCGATGTCACGTAATCGTACGTGATGAGGAAACCGCCAGCGAGCGGCTTGCCGTCGGTGCCGTAAAAGTGAAGTGTCGGGGAAGGGGAGAGTTGTGCAGCCATATAAAATGTGTCCTTCTAGTCTATTACCTCAGCTTCGACAATTATCGATTTTACATCGGACCCACTAAAATAGTCAATGCCTGATGGAACAGCTATGTACAGGTTGTTCTGCGAATCAGGGGCCGAAACCATATTGCTGTTGACTTTTGGCAGTTTGAAATTTATTGCATCTTCGGTAGCGTAGATGGCCGTAGCTGCAATGTCGATGTATTTGAGGCCCTGGGTTGCGGTATAGGCGACGGTCACTTTAATGGTCACCTTTATTTTCGCCGGACCGATTGCCCACAGTTTTAACGGGACATCGTTTCCGTCTTTGAAGGATAACACGACGCCATAGCTAGCATCTCTGTAACTGGCGGCTAGTAATTCGTTCGCATCTAGAATGGTTCTTTTCTGCAGGCAGTTGCCGACGTTGCCACCATACGTACATGAAGTAAGATAGCTCCCGGTAAATCCGTCTGCAGCACCGTCGAACGAGTTATTCACGACCATCGCGTTTTTGCCGTTTGTTTCGGCGCGTCCCTGATCTACGAATTCGCAGTCGGCAACGACGAACAGTCCTTCTCCATTTAAGCCCCACTGTTTCAGAAGCCCGGAGAAATAGGAACCGTAGGCTCTGACGGAAATCGTTCCGTAAACACTGCCTGTCAGGATGGAATCGAAAACTTCAATCGATTGCGGCATATAGGTATTGCCGTTACACCCGATACAGACACCATTTTTACCTTGTAACCTGCTACCGCGTACCGATATCGCGCTTTTTACCGTAAGCCCATCGTGGTCGGGGTATACAGGAACAGAGCCGTCGGCATGGACGCATTTGCTTCTGCCTATCGAACAGATTGATTCCTCTATTTCGAGACTGTTCCATAGCATGTCTCCGTTAAGTTCGTTTATTCGGCAGTTGAACAGCAACAGGTGGTTTGCCGCTTCTTCCGAGAAGAACGAACGGAACGTGAATGTGCCGAATTGTCCGTTGAGAATGTAGTACGACGAATTTATGGAAGACGCTTCAAGCGTGAAGCTTGCGCAATATTTCCCCTGAAAGTCGAGTACTCCTTCGCCGTTCTTCAATTTTGCATAAGCCCAGTTACTGACGGATGCAAAATCGTCGATATCGAGAATGCATCCTGAAAGTGATAGCAGGCGCATGTCAATGCTGGATGGTGTCGCAAAAAACCTGTCTGTGAACCTGCAGTTCGTAAACGAGTGCGCATAGGATGCCGGAAGCTTGCCGCGGCAATCGATTTCGCAATCCGAAAATTCTACCGTACCGTTGAGCGGTACCTCTACCACGACACGTTTGGCCCCTGCGGAGGAATGACTTCGCAGTGCATCTTCGTCGATAATATACGTGTCAGCAACCTGTAGCGAGTTAATCGCGGATGTCCCGAGCCACTTGCTGCGGAATGCTCCCTGGCCGCATGTGATAGACAAACGGCCGCCATCTGGCGTATTGAAAATGTAATCTGCGACGGCTTCGATACCGCCGGAAAAATTTACAGTTTTGGCGTTATTTCCGATGAACACTAAGTGCGCGTCTTTCCCGAAGACAACCATCGAGTTCGACGAAAAACCTGACGACAGTCCCCACATGCCGGTAGGGAAGTATATTCTCGAGGCTCCATACTTGTCCGAGTTGTAAGCCTCTCTTATGATGACAAGAAGGCTTTCAAGAAGCTGCGAGTTCCTGTCAGCGACGGTAGAACTGGTGTTGTGGACGAGGCCCGCCATTCGGACGTCCCACGTGCCTGCCGGAGGGTCCGACATCTGCCAGTAACCGGTGTTGTCTTCCGGATTCCTCAAAATGTTGATGCCGTTGTCCTGTGGCGGCTCCTGC
Organism: uncultured Bacteroidales bacterium; assembly: GCA_937884485.1. Taxonomy (GTDB): domain Bacteria; phylum Bacteroidota; class Bacteroidia; order Bacteroidales; family P3; genus Colimorpha. Next base: position 3,276 of record CALGCG010000090.1, on the reverse strand, counting down.
GATTCCACCCACGTGAACACGCGTGCGGGGCAGTCGCCAGCCTCGTAGTAGCCGGAGCAGACTACGGCACCCAGGCTCTTGTCGGCGAGGCGCACGTCGGCGACGCTCCCGACTATTGCCGTGTCGGCTCCATTTCCCGAACCGCCCATGGCGGTCACGACGAACGCGATGAACGGTTCCTCGTACAGTTCCTCCGGGTTCTGGAGGATTCCGCCCATAAAGATGGGCTCGACTCCCGTCCTCTTGGCCACCACGACCTTGTAGGAGAGTCCGTCGGCGATGCAGGGGACAGCAGGGGCCCCGTTCCCGTTTTCGAGCCTCAGGCGGCCGTCGCTGCCCGTGAATAGGGGGTTGGGGAGGGGCGTCCCCTCGCTGTCGGTGAGCTCGATGAGGCTTGCATTGGTCGAGAGGTCCAAAAAAGACACCCTGGCGCCTACCATGGGGTGCCCCTCGGCATCGAAAAACGGGGTTGTCGGGTTGAAAAATGTCTGCATACACAGAAAGGGTACAGAAAAGTGTTGCACTTTCCGGCATTTTTGTGTATATTTATTGAAGGAACAACGAAGCGGAGGATAAGATTATGTATGATTCAGATCCCGTTGGATATGCCATCTTATGGATTTTTATCTTCATTTTTGTTGCAAACAACATCTAGAAGTTTCCTTTGAAAAATTCCCCACGATAAAATCATGGGGAAATTTTTTTATTTCTCATTATTGTCTTGCTTTATCCCAAAGCCCCGTAGCATTTGTCCGTACAAAGGCCCGTAGATTCTATTTACACTTGCTACGTTTTCACCAAATCTAAACAGACCTGGTATTCCTTCATATTTCAAGAAACCGAACATCTTATCGAGGCCCTTTCTTTTCCTTGCATAATCGTCATACTTTTTTATAAGTTTCGCTTGAGTCGCTGCGTCCACATTTTCAAGTCCAATGTTAAAATTGTAAAGGCCGTCTCTTACTCGGTTAAGAGGATTCGGTCCTTTGTATCCAGCTTGTACCCATGCGGCAGATTGTAGTGCATTTTCAAAGTCTTTAGTTTCCTTGTATGTATCAATATTTTTTAAAGCCTTTCGCAAGGAACGACTTGCTCGTCCTACCTTAGCTGCATCGGCATGCTTAGCGCTATCCCATGCGTCGTTAAAAACGCGGTCAAACGCTTCGTCGCCGAGATTGAATCCTTTCCTAAAGTTCTTGTTTTTGGAAAGGGCTTCATACATTTTTAACGAATTCGCCCTATAGTCTGGATTTGAACGTAGCATAATGTTGTGCGCAGCCTGTCCAGCTTCGGCTTCGAGCGCCATCTCGTAGGCTCGTTTTTCAAGGTTTTGAGCCAGTTTCTTGTCACCGCTCAAGAATGTCCCATTAAGGAAATTTTTGGGAGCTCCCTTAAACAAGGGTAGGCGATACAAGCCCCTAAGAGCGCCTGTCAATCCTATATCAAGCGAAGCGTTTCCTGCAGTTTGTCCTGCGATGTCTGCCCAGTCTATTCCTTCTTGTTTTCCGTTTAGTGCGTTGTCAAGAAACGCGGCCTCTGCCGGAAGATAGGATTTTCTGCCGATGTACTGCACCCATGGGCTAGCCATTGCGTTTTCGGCTTTTAGAATTGCTCGAGATTTAGGGGCAGCGTTCTTTATTACTTTTCCAAGCATCCCGACAGCCTTTCCTTGCGGGGCTGTTTCAAGAGCAAATAAAGCTGCATCATGTACGACATCAGTAGTTGAAGCGGGGACGCCTTCGTCCCATTTCGAGTTCACTTGATCCAGTAAAATATTTTTTCCAAGCGCAGTTATAGGACCGTCGTTTTCTTGTTCTTTCAGGCGGTTACTTCTGTCATAACTTTGGACGAGATAACTGAGAAGAGCGTCGGAATCAACAAAGCCAAGCTCCTTTGCGTACGTTTCAAGGTTGTCAAGATTTGCTTCGTCGCCGATGATTTCGCTCGTTTTACCGCCTAACATTTTTGCGAGAGTCTTTTTGTCAGCGTCTTGTTTTTCCACAAGATCTCCGGTGACTATCTCGTCGTCTTTCGGCATTACGCTGCGGTCGTGGAAATCCTGCGAAACGGAGTGAACGTCGTTATCTTTTCCCGCATATTTGTACTGAGCTTTTGCATCAATCCCTTTATTGAAAGCCTTGAACTTTTCTACAGGGACGGCATACATCTTTGCTTCGTCAGCACTGTATCCCTGGTCAAGAAAGGACTTGACCTTTTCGGTGTAGTTCAGTGCTTCGGAGTACGCGTCAGGATTGGATGAGAAGAACGAATTTGCTGCACTGCCAAGATCTCCAATAAGTTTCTTTGTCGCGATTTTGGATCCGTTGCTACCTTCCGTTTTGTCGGAAAATATCTCCGTCATAGTCTTGCTCGGAACTTTCCCTGCAGCTGCCCATGCAAGCTCGTTAGCATTTAAGGAGGTCCCGTTCAGCGCGGAAAGCATCTCCGCGTTGAATTCAAGTTCCGCCTGCATCTTATTTCCGCTGGAAAAAAGCCTTGCAATCCCGGGAAGAAATTTTTCCATCCTTTTTCGGGTGATCTTGTTGGTGTATTTTTCCCAGGCGTTCTCAAAAGGAGTGTTCTTCTTTTCGCTCATGTTTTACTCCAATGCTCTGACAGCCGACGCGACCTCGTCACGAATATCGGCAGGAAGGTCGCTCAGGTGCTTCTTGAGGTTTGCCTTTTCCTTATTAGAGAGCGTGTCCCAGACTTCTCCTTCGCTCGAGATAAGCGCCTTTGCATGCTCCGTCGCCTTGGAGATTTCGAGATTCAATGCAGCAGCGGCGGCAGCGGCCTTTTCGTCGCGGTCCTTCTTCTTCAGGTCACCCTGCGTCTCGCCGAGGATGCCTCGCAGGCGGGAATACTTGTCGTTCAGCTTCAGTGCCTTCGATGTCTCGGGCATGCCTGCGACGGTGTAGCGCATCTTTTCGGCCATGCCTTCCGGGAGCGCCCCGAGCTTGCCGTCGAGCATAGCCTGGTAAAGGTCGAGGTCACCGGTCCGGAGGGCCTGATCCCACACGTCCCAGTCGTTTGCCTCGAACAGCTTCGCGATGGTTTCCGGGGAGTAGTCCTTGCTTTCGAGCATCTTCGCGATGTCGAAGGTGTTGTCGTCTACCATAGAGACTGAGCCTTCCGGAGCCTTGCCGAGTTGCGGGAATGCCTCCAGGATGGCCTGGCGCTCCGCCTCGAGGCTCTTGAGCTTCTGCTTGCCTTCCTTGCCCACGCCGACGGTGGTGCTGATGAGCGCCATGTTGTTGTCGATGGCGTTCAGGCGCT